>NZ_DATHFX010000515.1:0-11505 GCF_035317885.1 Pinirhizobacter sp. | reverse complement strand
GAAGCCGGGCACCGAGATTCCCATCGTGTACACCGGCTTGCGCCCGGGCGAGAAGCTCTTCGAGGAGTTGTTCCATCCCTTGGAGAATTACACCGGTACCGCGCACGCGAAGATCTTCCTGGCCCAGCATCGCCAGGTGTCGTGGGAACTCCTGCAGGCCCAGTTGGCGCGCGCGCGCGATGCGGCCACCGACTACGACGACGAGGCCCTGCAGCGGTCGATTGCCGCGCTGTTGCCTTCCTTCCGATGGAACGACGCCGTGCTAACGGACAACGTCGTACCGTTGCGCGCGACCGACCACGGAGAACAGGCATGACCAAACCGCTGCGCAAAGTTGTTTTCCCCGTTGCCGGGCTCGGCACACGCTTCCTGCCTGCCACCAAGGTGGTGGCCAAGGAAATGCTGCCGGTGCTCGATCGCCCGCTTATCCAGTACGCGGTGGACGAGGCGGTGGATGCCGGCGCCGACACCCTGATCTTCGTCACCAACCGCTATAAGCACGCCATTGCCGACTACTTCGACAAGGCCTATGAGCTTGAGGCGAAGCTGGCGGAGAAGCGCAAGGACGAACTGCTGGCCCTGGTGCAGACGGTTTTGCCAAAGCATGTGCGCTGCGTGTTCGTGACCCAGCCAGAGGCCTTAGGGCTGGGCCATGCGGTGCTGATGGCCAAGCCCGTGGTGGGCAACGACGAACCCTTCGGCGTGATCCTGCCCGACGACCTGATCTGGAACCAGGGGCCCGGCGCACTGCGCCAGATGGCCCAGGTGGCCCACGACGAGGACGCCGGCGTGATCGCGGTGGAAGAAGTGCCCCACGAGGACACCGACAAGTACGGCATCGTCGCCACCGATGAAGCGAAGGGCCGCAGCGCCCGCATCCACCACATGGTGGAAAAGCCCAAGCCGGCCGATGCGCCGTCGAATCTTGCCGTGGTCGGCCGCTACGTGCTGCCCGGCCGCATCTTCCAGTTGCTGGAAGAAACCACCCCTGGCGCGGGCGGCGAGATCCAGCTTACCGACGCCATCGACCGACTGCTCAAGGGCGACGGCAAGGTACTGGCGCACCGTTTCGAAGGCACGCGCTTCGATTGCGGCAGCAAGGTGGGGCTGGTCAAGGCCACCATCCATTTCGCCCTGAAAGACCCCAAACTCGCCGCCGCGGTGCACGAGGCGGTGGCTGCCGGTCGCGCCTGATCGACCAGCCCAGGATGAAGCGGTGGGGGCCTGGGCGGTAGACTTGCCGGCCAGCCCCCACATCGCTGCCCATGCTTCGCCTTACCGACATCCAGCTCCCGCTCGACCATCCCGACGACGCCCTCGAGCGCGCGATCGGCACGCGCCTTGGCGCGGATGCGGCGAAGATGCGCAGCTTTACGGTGTTCCGCCGCGGCTACGATGCGCGCAAGAAGTCGGCGATCACGCTGGTGTACACGGTGGATGTGGATATCGCCGACGAGGACGCAGTACTTGCGCGGCACGCGGGCCAGCACGTGAACCTGTCGCCCGATACCTCCTACAGGTTCGTCGCCCACGCCACGGATGGTGAAACGCGACGCCCCATCGTGATCGGCACCGGCCCTTGCGGCGTGATGTGTGCGCTGCTGCTCGCCCAGATGGGCTTCCGGCCGATCGTACTCGAGCGTGGCAAGGCCGTGCGCGAGCGTACGAAGGATACCTGGGGCCTGTGGCGTGGCCGAAACCTCGTTCCCGAATCCAATGTGCAGTTCGGCGAGGGCGGGGCAGGCACGTTCTCCGACGGCAAACTGTGGAGCCAGGTGAAAGACCCGAAGCACTATGGAAGGAAGGTGCTGCTGGAATTCGTCAACGCCGAGGCGCCGGAGGAAATCCTTTATGTGAGCAAGCCGCACATCGGCACATTTCGCCTGGTGAAGATGATGGAGAGCATGCGTGCCAGCATCATTTCCCTGGGTGGGGAATTCCGCTTCAGCGCGAAGGTCACCGATCTCCTGCTCCATGACGGCAGCATGCGGGGCGTGCGTCTCGAATCGGGCGAAGAACTGGCGTCGGACCATGTCGTGCTGGCCATCGGGCACAGCGCGCGCGACACCTTCGCCATGCTTCACGAGCGAGGCGTCTTCGTCGAAGCCAAGCCGTTCTCGATCGGCTTCCGCATCGAGCACCCGCAGTCGCTGATTGATCGCGCCCGCTTCGGCCCCAGCGCCAGGCATGATCTGTTGGGCGCGGCCGACTACAAGTTGGTGCACCACGCCGGCAATGGCCGCTCGGTGTACAGCTTCTGCATGTGCCCCGGCGGTACCGTGGTGGCGGCAACGTCCGAGCCGGGCAGGGTGGTCACCAACGGCATGAGCCAGTATTCGCGCGATGAACGCAATGCCAACGCGGGCATCGTGGTGGGCATTTCACCGGAAGACTATCCCGGTGGACCACTGGCCGGCATTGAATTCCAGCGCGCCTGGGAATCACGCGCGTTCGAGCTTGGCGGCGGCAATTACGATGCCCCCGGCCAGCTGGTGGGCGACTTCCTGGCTGGTGTCGCGTCCACGTCGCTCGGGTCCGTCGAGCCGTCCTATAAGCCTGGCGTCCGCCTGGGTGACCTTGCCACCGCGTTGCCCGACTACGCCATCACTGCCATGCGCGAGGCGCTGCCGGCTTTCGACCGGCAGATCCGGGGCTTTGCCATGCACGACGCGGTGCTTACGGGAGTGGAAACGCGTACGTCCTCGCCCATCCGCATCCGTCGTCACGATGACTCCCTGCAGAGCATCAATACCCCTGGCCTTTATCCGGCGGGCGAAGGTGCCGGCTACGCCGGGGGCATCATGTCGGCGGCGATCGATGGTATCCGTGTCGCCGAAGCCGTGGCATCGTCGATGGTGGGCGCCCGATAGATAGCGCCGGTACGACGCCCCCGGCCGTCCATCATCGGTGGGCTGTATGCCAGAATAGCGCCCGGGTCCCGTCATAATTTTCGGCGAGGATTGTTGGGGAAATCGGGTAGTGCATCAAACCGCCGTGGGCCAGCGCCCGCGGTGGACAGGTGCGTACCCGCTTAGGACGCGGCGGCGCCGCGAATGACGTTGGGCATCGATCAGGACCGATCATGGATCTGCTGCGTTTTCTTGCTTCCCTTCCGCTGCGCCTGGCGCGCGGCCTGGCCTGGCTGCTTGCCCTCATCCTGCGACCGGTGTTCGGCCAGATGAGCTGGTCGGCGCCGGGATGGGTGCCGGCCACGGGCAAGGCGGCGCGCAGCCATCCGCTTAAGTTCACGGGTACCGTCGCCGCCGTCCTGGTGGTACTGGTGGGTGGGTGGTTCGGCTGGCACTGGTGGCAGAACCGGCCCAAAGCGGTGGAGCCCAACCGCATTACCTTCCAGGTGACGGCCCCGGCCGTCACCGCGTACGACGAAACGCCGATCACCATCCATCCGCTGCTGGTCCGCTTTTCCGGTTCCGCCGCGAAGATCGAAGCCCTGCACAAGCCGGTGACCGACGGTATCGCCATGTCGCCGAAGCTGGCCGGCTCCTGGACCTGGGACAACGACCGCCAGATGCGTTTCGTACCGGCCGAGGACTGGCCGGTGGGTCAACACGTGGAAGTGCGCCTGGACAAGGTCAAGCTGTTCGCGCCGCAGATCGTGCTTGCCGAGGACCATTTCGATTTCGATACCGCGCCGTTCACCGCGCGCATCGCCAGCGGCGAGTTCTACCAGGACCCGCAGACCCCGACCATGAAGAAGACCATCGTGCAGGTGGCCTTCAATTATCCGGTGGACCCGGCGCAGTTCGAAAAGCACGTGGCACTGCAGCGCCTGGACGCGAAGGGCGGCAAGGACGGCGACCTGAAGTTCACCGTCACCTACGATGAGCGCAAGCTCAATGCCTATGTGCATTCGCAGCCGCTTGACCTGCCGCGCGACGATAGCGCAGTGCGCCTGGTAGTGGACAAGGGAACGCGCAGCGTACGCGGTGGTGACGGCGTGGACAAGGCGCTGACCACCGACGTCAAGGTCCCTGGCCTCTACAGCCTGAAGATCGACGACATTTCAGCAAGCCTGGTGGACAACGAGAAGTTCGAGCCCGAGCAGGTGATGGTGATCAATGTCGGTGGCGCCGTCAGCGACACGGACCTGGCCCGGCGCGTTCGCGCCTGGGTGTTGCCCAAGTACCAGCCGGGTACGCAGCACGAGGAGGATGCGCCACCGGATGACTGGTCGATCGACCAGGTCGGCCAGAAGCTGCTCAAGGGCAGCAATGCACTGAAGCTCGATGTCATCCCCACCGAGAACGACTACGCGGAACTGCAAAGCTTCCGCTTCAAGGCCGAGCCTGGCCAGCGCATCTACGTGCGCGTGGAGAACGGCCTGACGTCCTTCGGCGGCTACGTGCTGGGCCAGCCCGTGGCCCAGGTGGTCACCGTGCCCGACTACCCGCGCCTGCTGCGCTTCATGGCCGATGGCGCGCTGTTGTCGATGTCCGGCGCCAAGCGGGTGTCGGTGGTATCGCGCAACATGCCTGGCATGAAGCTGGAGATCGGCCGCGTGCAGCCGGACCAGCTGCAGCACCTGGTGAGCCTCAATGGCGGTACCTACGCCAAGCCGCAGATGTATGGCCTCACCTCCGACCACATCGTCGATCGCTTCGAACAGAAGGCATCCTTCCCCGCGGGCGACCCCGGCAAGGCGCACTACGAGGGCGTGGACCTGGGCAAGTACCTGGCCTCGGGCAAGAAGGGCGTGTTCCTGCTCAAGCTCACCGGCTACGACGAGAAGGCCGAGAAGAAGGCCGAAGCTGCCAAGGCCAAGGCGGAGGAGGAAGCCGCCAACGGCGCCGTGGGCGCGAAGGCGCCTGGGGATGACGCTAGCGATGACAGTGTTGGAGGTCAGAGTGAAGACTCCGACCCCGCCGACGGCAGCGATGGCGCCGAGGGTGAGGGCGACTCCGCTGACAATGCCGCCGCCGATGTGGCTTCCATCATCGACGAGCGCCTGGTGGTGGTGACGGATCTTGGCGTGTTGGCCAAGCAGTCGCTCGACGGCAGCCAGGATGTGTTCGTGCAGTCGATCCGTACCGGATCGCCCGTGCCTGGCGCCAAGGTATCGGTGGTGGCCCAGAACGGCCAGGAACTCTTTACCGGCACCACGGCCGCCGACGGCATGGTGCACTTTGCCAGCCTCAAGGGTTTCGATCGCGAGAAGAAGCCGACCATGTACGTGGTGCGTTCGGGTGAGGATCTTTCCTTCCTGCCAATCGGCGCCTACGACCGCAAACTCGACTATTCCCGCTTCGACATCGGCGGCGAGCCCAATGCCCGCAGCCAGGGCCAGCTCACCGCCTATCTTTTCTCCGACCGAGGCATTTACCGCCCGGGCGACACCTTCCACATGGGCCTGATCGTCCGCGCTGCCACCTGGACGCGCAGTGTGGCCGGCATCCCGCTGGTGGCCGAGGTGGTCGACCCACGCGGCACCAGCGTGCGCCAGGAACCGGTGGCCATGAACGAGGCCGGTTTCGCCGAAATGAGCTACACCCCGGCCGAGGCCGCGCCCACTGGCAACTGGACGGTAAACCTCTACATCGCCAAGGACGGCAAGCCCGGGGCGCAGATCGGCAGCGGCAGCGTGCAGGTGAAGGAATTCCAGCCCGACCGCATGAAAGTGGCCGCGAAACTTTCGCAAGTCGTCGCCGAAGGCTGGGTCAAGCCCGCGCAGCTTAAAGCCATGGTGGACGTTGAAAACCTGTTCGGTACGCCGGCAGCCGACCGCCGCGTGGAGGCCACGCTCACCCTGCGCCCGGCCTTCCCGCAGTTCCGCTCATACCCCGATTACCACTTCTACGACATTCGCCGGGCCAAGGAGGGCTACGAGGAATCCCTGCAGGACGGCAAGACCGACGACAAGGGCCACGCGGAGTTCGCGCTGGACCTCACCAAATACGCCGACGCCACCTACCAGCTGTACTTCCTGGCCAAGGCCTACGAGGCCGAGGGCGGCCGCAGTGTCGCCGCCGCCACGCAGAGCATGGTGTCGTCCAACGATTTCCTCGTCGGCTACAAGGCCGTGGACAACCTTGAGTACGTCACCCGCGACGCCGTACGCAACGTCAACCTGGTAGCGATCGACCCGTCGGCGAAGAAAACCGAAGTTGCGGGCCTGAAGAAGGCCATCGTCGAGACGCGCTACGTGTCCGTGCTGACCAAGCAGGACTCAGGCGTCTTCAAGTACGAATCGAAGAAACGCGAGTCGACCATTTCCGAGGAAGCGTTGACCATTCCCGCCGCCGGCCTGGACGTCACGCTGCCTACCGGCAAGCCAGGCAACTTCGCCTTGGTCGTGCGCAATGCGCAGGACAAGGAATTGAACCGCGTGGAGTATTCGGTGGCCGGTGACGCCAACGTCTCGCGCTCGCTCGAGCGCAATGCGGAGCTTCAGCTCACCCTGTCGAAGAAGGACTATGCCCCGGGCGAGGCGGTGGACATCGCCATCCGCGCGCCCTATGCCGGTAGCGGCCTGATCACCATCGAGCGCGACAAGGTATACGCGCACGCCTGGTTCCATGCCGATACCACCAGCTCCGTGCAACACATCACGGTGCCTGCGGATTTCGAGGGCAACGGCTACATCAACGTGCAATACATCCGCGATCCGTCCTCGGACGAGATCTTCATGAGCCCCTTGAGCTTCGGCGTGGTGCCGTTCTCGGTGAACCTCGATGCCCGCCGTAACGGCATCAAGGTGGAGACACCCGCGCTCGTCAAGCCGGGTCAGACGGTAACCTTCCACCTGACCTCGCCCGCGCCGACCAAGGCGGTGGTATTCGCGGTGGACGAAGGCATCCTGCAGGTGGCCCGCTACAAGCTGGGCGACCCGCTCACCTTCTTCTTCGCCAAGCGCATGCTCGAGGTGAACACCTCGCAGATCCTCGACCTGATCATCCCGGACTTCGAGAAAGTGATGTCGATGGCGGCTCCGGGTGGCGACGCTGACGGCGGCATCGGCCGCCAGCTCAATCCCTTCAAGCGCAAACGCGACAAGCCGGTGGCGTACTGGTCGGGCATCGTCGACGTGGATGGTAGCCGCGACTTCACCTACCAGGTGCCTGATTACTTCAACGGCAAGCTGCGGGTGATGGCGGTGAGCGTTGCCGCCGACCGCATCGGTACCTTCGAAGGATCCACCACCGTACGCGGCGACTTCGTGCTGTCGCCCAACGTACCCACCACCATCGCCCCGGGCGACGAGGTGGAGGTGAGCGTGGGCGTGGCCAACAACCTCACGGGCCTCAATGGCAAGGAAGTGCCGGTTACCGTTGCGTTGAAAACTGGCCCGCAGCTACAGGTCGTGGGCGCGGCCAGCCAGCAGCTCGCCCTGGGCGAGATGCGCGAAGGCGTGGCGCTGTTCCGGGTGAAGGCCACGGATCTTCTGGGGTCGGGGAATTTCACTTTCACCGCTAGCTACGGTGACAAGAGCGCCAGGCAGAGCGTGGACGCTTCGGTGCGTCCGGCCTCGCCGATGCGCACCCAGGTGGACGTCGGCCGTGTCGATGCGCATGCGCGCGTCGATCTGCCGGGCCTGCGCCAGATGTATGACGCCTTCGCCCAACGCCAGGTATCGATGTCCACGGTACCCGTGGTGCTGGCCCAGGGCCTGGCGGCGTACCTGGTGGACTTCCAGCACTACTGCACCGAGCAGGTGATCTCCAGCGCGATGCCGGCCCTTATCCTTGGCAAGCGGCCGGAGTTCGGCAAAGTCACGCGGGCGCACGACGCTGACGGCAAACTGTCCGCGGCCGATCCCGTGGCGGCATTGTTCGATACGCTGCATGCGCGCCAGAACGGGCAGGGCGGATTCGGCCTGTGGGCTGCAACGCCCGATACCAACGGCTTCATCACCGACTATGCCGTGCACTATCTGCTGGAAGCACGCGATCGCGGCGTAGCGGTTCCGCAGGACATGCTTGATGCCGGCAATGGGGCCTTGCGCCAGATTGCCGCCAACGAGGGCGAGGATTCGCTGGCGTCGCTGCGCCAGCGTGCCTACGCCATCTATCTGCTGACTCGCCAGGGCACCGTGACCACCAACTACCTGGCCTCCGTGCAGCGGCGCCTGGAAGAGGCGTACGCGCCGCAGTGGAAGTCCGATGTCACGGCGGCATGGCTGGCGGCAAGCTACCAGCAACTGCACCAGGACAAGCAGGCTGCGCAGCTGATAGCCGGCCCGCTGAAGCTGCTCACGCGCACACCGGCCGAAGAAGCCTACAGCTACGATTACTACTACGACCCGGTGATCCGCGACGCTACGGTGCTGTACATCCTGGCCAAGCACTTCCCGGACCGCGCGAAGGCGCTGCCGCCCCAGGCGGTGGAAAATATCGTGCGCCCCATCGGCAAGGGCCACTACAACACGCTGTCGTCGGCCATGACCATCCTTGCACTGGATGCCTGGGCCACCAACGCGGCGGGCGACCTGTCGAAACTCGCCATCAACGAAGTTGCCGCCAGCGGTGCAGTGAAGTCGATAGGCAGCGCCAATGGCAGCGTGCTGCAGGGCTCGTGGTCGGCATCGACGCCACGCCTTCGCCTGGTGAACGACAACGATGGCACGGCGTGGTACGCGGCAAGCCAGACCGGCTTCGACCGCACGGCGCCCGGCGCACCGATCAAGGACGGCATCGAAGTGGTGCGCGAATACACCGACACCAGCGGCAAGACGCTGGACAAGGTCACCATCGGTGAGGAAGTGGACGTGCACGTGCGCATCCGCGCCACCGGCAAGGACGGCGTGGGCAACCTTGCCATCGTCGACCTGTTGCCCGGTGGCTTTGAACCGGTGATCGAGCCGCCGCCGGCCGATGCCGCGCCCGTGGCGGATGCGTCGCAGGAAGAGGGTAGCGCCGATGCCGACGCCACCTCCGCTCCGGCCGCGTGGCGTGCGCCGATCGGCCTTTCCAGTTCCACCTGGAAGCCTGAGTACGCCGATGTCCGCGAGGATCGCGTGGTGATCTACGGTATCGCCACCCCGGACGTGCGCGAGTTCGTCTATCGCATCAAGGCCACCAATGCCGGCCACTACATCGTGCCGCCGGCCTATGGTGAATCGCTGTACGACCGTAGCGTGCAGGCACGCTCGGCCGGTGGCACGACGATCGACGTCGTGCGAAGCAAATAGGAGTGATGCCAGGTGTCCGCGGGGAGGGGTCCGGGGTCAGAGTAATAACTCTGACCCCCACCAACCCCTGACCCCCGCCAACCTCGCGACGAAGCTCGATGAAACGCGTGCGTCTTCCCCGTTGGCATAATGTCCTGGTGGCGTTGCTGCTGATCTGCGCCGTTCCCGTCGGTTTCCGGCTGTGGCCGCACGCGCCGCTTCGCCAATGGCTGCCGTCGTCCACGGCGCTCTATGACCACGATGGCCGCCTGCTGCGCCTGACCCTGGCCAGCGACCAGCGCTATCGCCTTTGGGTGCCGCTGGAGGATATCGCTCCACCCGTGGTCGAGGGCGTGCTGCTGCACGAGGACCGCTGGTTCCGCTGGCATCCGGGTGTCAACGCCTGGGGTCTGGCGCGTGGCGCGTGGGTCACCTATGTTCGCCATGGCGACCCGCAGGGTGGCTCCACCATCACCATGCAGCTGGCCCGGCTGATGTACGGGCTCAACACACGTACACCAGGCGGAAAATTGCATCAGGCGTGGGCCGCCATGGTGCTGGAGTTGCGCTACTCCAAGCACGACATCCTCGAGGCGTATCTCAACTACGCGCCGTACGGGCGCAACGTGGAAGGCGTGGGCGCGGCGAGCCTTGCCTACTTCGGCAAGTCGCCGTCGGCTTTGAACCTTCCCGAAGCGCTGGCCCTGGCCGTGATCCCGCAGGACCCCACGCGCCGCCTCCAGGCCGCGGGCGGAAGCGGCGATGCGGTGATCAATCGCTGGCTTAGCGTATCGCGCAATCGCCTGTTCGAGCGCTGGGTCAGGGTCCATCCGGAGGCTGCCGCGCAACGACCCCTCTTCGCCTTGCCACTGGCCTTGCGCCCGCTTTCGCAACTGCCGTTCGAAGCACCGCACTTCGTCGAACAGGTGCTGGCCACGCGGCGTATCACGGGCGGCTCCGACATGCGCGTGGCGACCACGCTGGACCTCCGCCTTCAGCACAGCCTGGAGCGCCAGTTGCGCAGTTACGTGGCCCATCGCGGCGACCGTGGCATCCGCAATGCGGCGGCGTTGCTGGTGGATACCCGCGACATGGGCATCAAGGCCATGGTGGGCTCGGCCGACTATTTCGACTCGTCGATCCAGGGACAGGTCAACGGCACGCAGGCGAAGCGTTCACCCGGGTCAACGCTCAAGCCCTTCATCTATGGCCTGGGCTTCGACCAGGGCGTGCTGCATCCGCAGACGGTACTGCGTGACGTGCCGTCGGCTTTCGGTCCGTACACGCCTGAGAATTTCGACGGGCGGTTCTTAGGTCCGGTAACCGCCACGCAGGCGCTGATCCGCAGCCGCAATATCCCCGCGGTGTACGTGGCCTCGCGGCTGAACAACCCGACGCTGTACCAATTCCTGAAGGACGCCGGCATCAGCCGCATGGCCAGCGAGCAGCACTACGGCCTGGCGCTGGTGCTTGGCGGCGGTGAAGTGACGATGCAGGAATTGGCGGGCCTGTACGCGATGCTCGCCAACCGCGGTGAATTGAAGGCCCTGCGCACGCTATCGACCGACCCGATGTCCGCCGGAACGCGGATGCTGAGCGAGGAAGCCAGCTTCATGGTCATGGACATCCTGCGCCAGAACCCGCGTCCGGATGACGCGCTCGCGGCGCAGCCTTCGCGTCTGCCGGTGTACTGGAAGACGGGTACGTCCTGGAGTTTTCGCGATGCCTGGACGGCCGGGAGTTTCGGCCCGTATGTGCTTATCGTCTGGATTGGTAACTTCGACGGGCAAGGCAACCCGGCCTTCGTCGGCGTGGATGCGGCGGCGCCGTTGTTCTTCCAGATCGCCGATGCCCTGCGCGCGGAGAACCCGGGGCTTGCCGAGCCCATCCGGCGCAATCCCGCCAACCTCGCGAAAGTGTCGATTTGCCTCGCCAGCGGCGACCTGCCCAATGCGTGGTGCCCGCAAACGGGAACCACATGGTTCATCCCGGGCAAGTCGCCGATCCGGGTCAGCACCATCCATCGCGCGGTGGTGTTCGACACCACCACCAACCAGCCAGCGTGTCCGCCTTACGATCCACGCCATATCCGCACTGAAGTCTTCGAATACTGGCCCTCGGACCTGCAGCGTGTATTCGCCCAGGCCGGCATTCCGCGCCGGCAGCCACCGGCCCTGCCTGCCTGCCAGGGAGCCGGACAGGCGGACGGCTCACCGCCGCGGATCACTTCGCCCATGCGTGGCACCACCTACACCATGCGTGTCTCGCGCCTGGGCACCGAGCAGATCAGTTTTTCGGCCACCAGCGATGCCGATGCCCATGAGCTCTACTGGTTCGTCGACGACGCCTACCTTGGCAAGTCGAAGGCCGGCGATGCGCTG
>NZ_DATHFX010000514.1:0-4770 GCF_035317885.1 Pinirhizobacter sp. | reverse complement strand
CACAGCTTCCTGCGCCACTGGCGCGACGGCGAACCTCTTCCTGGCGAGATGAATAAACCCGTCGTCTGGGTGGCCCTGGAAGACGCCCGTGCTTACGCCGCCTGGGCCAGCAAACGCCTGCCGCACGAATGGGAGTGGCAGTATGCGGCGCAGGGCACCGATGGCAGGCGCTATCCCTGGGGAAATGAAGCCGATCCCTCGAGAATTCCCGCGACGAACCGTGGCCGCACGCTTCGCGCGCCCGACGACGTGGATGCGCATCCGGGCGGCGCCAGCCCGTTCGGTGTGCTCGACCTTGTCGGCAATGTCTGGCAATGGACGGACGAGTACGTCGACGAGCACACGCGTGCCGCGGTACTTCGCGGTGGCAGCAGTTACCTGCCGCAGACTTCGCACTGGTATTTCCCGCAGGCCTACCGGCTGGACCAGCATGGCAAGTACCTGTTGATGTCGCCGTGCAAGGACCGCTCCGGTTGCGTGGGCTTTCGCTGCGTGGTGGACGCGGCCTGATGCGCGCGCAAGCGGCGGGGCTCACCCCGCAGGACATCGAAGCCGTAGCCGGAGCGTTGCAATGACCGTATCCACCACCAGGCTGGGTGGCTTGCTCGGCGACGCACTCGACGCCAACCTGCACGGCCGTCTTTCGCATTTTATCGTCGATGAGAATAGCCCGGCGATCGCTATGTTCGCGCCCGCTCGCCGGGAGCAGAACCGCGAAGGCGACTGGTATGGCGAGCATGCGGGCAAGTGGCTGGTCGCTGCCGCACGCGCCGCGGCACGCAGCCACGACGCATCGTTTCGGGCCCGTGTACTGCGCGTGGCCGAATTCCTGGTGGGAGCGCAGGAAGCTGACGGTTACCTCGGCACCTACGCGGCCGACCGGCGCTTCATGCAGCCACAACCACCCAAGCCCGGCACTTGGGATGGCGCGCCCAGCGTGCGCACCTGGGATATCTGGACCCACGCCTACCTCGTGCTTGGGTTGCTGGAAGTCCACCGGCAGTTCGACTCACCGCCGTGCCTGGCGGCCGCCTGCAAGATCGGCGAGCTGTGCCTGCGGACACTCGGCCAGGGCGGCATCGATATCACCGACCTCGGCAACCACCACGGCATGTCGGCGACGGTGTTGCTGGATCCGGCCGTGGAGCTTTTCTTCGTCACGGGAAACGATCGCTACCTGGAGCTTGCGAATACGGTGCTGCGCCAGGCCGACGCCCACCGCGAGCTTGGCCTGGTGCGAAAAGCCCTGGCAGGCACCGATGCGGCCTTCATCGCCACGGGCAAGGCTTATCAGCTGGCGTGGAACCTGGTGGGCCTGGCGAAGCTTTACCGTGCCACGGGCCAGGATGAGCATCGGCTCGCCGTGGAAATGCTTTGGCAAAGCATCCGCGATCACCACCTGACCCTTGGTGGCGGTCCCTGGGGTGGAGTAGCGCATCGCTCGCGCGAATGCTTCAATCCGCCCGGCGTGTTCAGCCCGAACGGCTACGTGGAAACGTGCTCCACGCTCGCGTGGATGCAGCTCAACCGTGAGTTGCTACGTATCACCGGCGAGGCCAAATACGCCGAGGAAATCGAGCGCTCCGCCTATAACGACCTGCTCGCCGCGCAGGCGCCCGACGGCGAGGACCGGTGCTACTACGTGTTCCCCAACGGCCGGCGCGTGCACACCACGTACTGGCGCTGTTGCAAGTCCAGCGGCGCGATGGCGCTGGAGGAATTGCCCGGTGTCGCGTTCACCCAGGTTGACGACCATACGCTTGCCGTAAACGTGCATGGGCCGGGCGAGGCGAGTTTCGATATCGCCGGCGGCGTGCGACTGGTGTCGCTCACCTCGTATCCCTACGACGGGAAGGTACGCATCCGAGTGGCCATGCACGGCCAGGCGCGTTTTACCGTGCGCGTGCGCATACCGTCATGGACCATCGCGCCCTCCCTCGCCGTCAATAGCCGCGTGGTCGACGGCGCCGTGGAAGCCGGGGCGTTTGTCGCCCTCACGCGCCAGTGGTGCGATGGCGATGAGATCGAAGCGCAATTCCCGGCGCAGCCACTGTTGCACCATCGGACGAACCGCAACGTGCAGGAGTCGTTGGCCCCCGACGGCAGCCCCGTACGCCAGGAAGTGCTCCACGAGGAGTACGTGGCGTTCACCCACGGGCCGCTGGTGTACGCCACGGGGCTTATCGATGGTTTCAAGGCGAGCGAGAGCGTGCGCCTTCCCGACGGCCCGCCTGAACACTGGCTTCGGTACGAGGCCGCTTCGCCAAGCCTCATCGTCGAGCTTGGTTACAGGCCGCCGCTGGTCTTCACACCGTACTTCGCCGCCGGTGGTCGCGGTGACGGCGCATGGCGCCTCACCTGGCTGCCGCTGGCGCCATCTACCCCGGTTTCATGAGGGCATCCTCGTTACACAAGAATTTGTCGCTTAAGAACATATCCCAGGCTGCTTTTTCCCATCGGCCGCCTATTGCAAAGTGACGTCGTCGAGGGGTTGGCAACCGGATGAACGAGCAGCGCATGGAATCACCCAGGCAACAGGCGCCACGCGCGCAGGCAGGTCCGCTGGCAGGCGTGCGAGTGCTCGATCTTTCCGCGTATATCGCCGGACCCTACGGCTGCACGCTGCTGGCCGACCAGGGCGCCGACGTCATCAAAGTCGAGCCGCCCGGCGGCGACAACCTGCGGCAGTATCCGTCCACCCTGGCCGCCGAGAGCCGCGCCTTCCTCGGGGTGAATCGCAGCAAGCGCGGCATCGTGCTCGACCTCAAGCGTGCGGATGACCATGCCGCGCTGCTGCGGCTGGTGCGCGACGCCGACGTGCTGGTGCACAACTTCCGTCCCAGCGTACCGGCGCGGCTGGGCATCGACCACGACCGGCTCAACCTGGTGAACCCGCGGCTCATCTACTGCGCGGTCACCGGCTACGGCGAGGACGGTCCGATGCGCGACAAGGCCGGCTACGACCAGGTGCTGCAGACCATGACTGGCATGTGCGCGCTGCAGGGTAAGCGCGGTGGGCCGCCGGAAGTGATCTACGGCTCGGTGGTCGATTACTACGCCGCCGCGTTGCTGGCTGCGGGCGTTTCCTCCGCACTGTACGAACGCGAACACAGTGGGCTGGGCCAGTTCGTCGGCGTGTCGCTGCTGCGCAGCGCGCTCACCATGCAGTCGGCGCGGATGATCTGGGCGGAAGGTGAATCGCTGGACATCGGCCGGGACATGCGCTCGGGCGGCGTCACCGGCATCCATCCCACCCGCGAGGGCTACATCTACATCTCGGCCAACACGCCGCGCTTCTGGAAGGCGCTGTGCGAGCGCACGGGCCTGGACCTGCATGGCGACGAGCGATACGACACCGTGCGCAAGCGCGCCGAGCACCACGCGGAGATCGTGCCGCGCCTGCATGCGGCGCTGGCGGCACGCACGGCGATGGAATGGGAGGCCATCTTCGGCGATGACGTGCCCAGCGCCGCGGCGCGGCGCATCGAGGACATGTTCGACCATCCGCAGGTGGCCGCCGAGGGCCTGGTGGCGACTTTCGAACATCCCACCGTGGGAACCTATCGTGGCGTTACCCACCCGGTGAAGTTCGGCCGCACCCCCGGCCCCGAGCCCTTCGCTGCCCCGGTATTGGGGCAGCACGACAACGAGGTGGGTTAAACCACCTGGCGCCTGGCCACGCGGGAAATCCACAGGTACATCGCGGTGATCACGGCGGTGAAGGCGATGCCGCCGATCCACAGGGCGGCCGTGCCGAATTCCTCGCCCACCAGCGCCAGCGGCGTGGCCTTGTGCGAGAACACCACCAGTGCTGCCAGGAGCACCCCTATCAGGCTTTCGCCGACGATCATGCCCGACGCCAACAGGACGCCCAGCTGTTTGGTGGGCTCGGCGCGCGGTCCACGGTCGGCGCGGCGATCGAACCACCAGCCCACCACCGCGCCGACCACGATCATCAGCGTGGTGGAGCTGGGCAGGTAGATCCCCAGGCCCACCGCCAGCGGCGGCAGGCTGGCCGAGGTGGTGCGGCGGAGGATGGTATCGATGATGATGATGCCCACGCCGATCAGCGCCCCCTGGCCAAGCACGGACCAGTCCAGGTTTCCTTCGATCACGCCCTGGGCCAATGCCGAGATCAAGGCTGCCTGAGGGGCGGGCAAGGCGCGCGAAGGGTCGACACCCGGCGCCCCGGCGAAGCCGTAGGCCTGGTTGATCAGATCCAGTACCGGGGGGATCACCGCCGCGCCCGCCAGCACGCCGACGATCAGCGCCACCTGCTGGCGCCACGGCGTGGCATCCACCAGCTGGCCGGTTTTCAGGTCCTGCAGGTTGTTGTTGGCGATGGTCGCCACGGCGAACACTACCGCCGTGGCAAACAGGGCGAAGGCCACCAGGGCCTTGCCGGCGTCTGCGCCCAGCAGGGGCTTCACCCCGAACACCAGCAACAGGGCGGCACCAATCACCACCAGGATGCCCACGCCCGAGAGCGGGCTGTTCGACGAGCCGATCAGGCCCGCCATGTAACCGCACACAGCCGAAACGAAGAAGCTCATCACCACGATATAGACCAGCCCGCTGATCGCCAGCAGCCACGCGTGGCTGGCCAGCGTACCCACCGCGCTGAAGTCGTAGAGCAACCAGATGATCGGCAACAGGCAAACCACCGAGATGATGCCCACGATATGGATGGGAATATCGCGCTCGGTGCGCGGCAGGGTGGCGGCCTGGCCGGCCTTGCGCACGCGAGCGGCGGCGGCGGCGGCGGCAAGT
>NZ_DATHFX010000513.1:0-3740 GCF_035317885.1 Pinirhizobacter sp. | reverse complement strand
CGCTGGGACTAACCCTGGCAGGCGTAGTCGCGTACATCCTGCTGGGCGTGGCCGCCCTGCCCTCGCTGGAGTTTCCCGGCGTGGTGGCGTTCGCCCAGATGCCGGGAGCCAGCGCGCAGGTGATGGCCACCACCGTGGCTGCGCCGCTCGAACGCCATCTGGGTCAGATCCCGGGTATCGAGGAAATGGTCTCGCAGTGCACCGAAGGCTCATGCTTCGTGCAGGTGCGCTTCACCATGGACCGGACTGCCGATAAAGCCGCGCGCGACGTGCAGGCAGCGCTCAATGCCGCGGCGGTGGATCTTCCCCCCGGCATGCCGGCCCCACCGAACTATTTCAAGTTCGATACCTCGCAGATCCCCGTGCTGCTGGTGTCCCTGACGTCCACGTCGCTACCGCCCGACAAGCTCTACGACATCACCGACACGCTGCTATCGCCCGCGATCGCCCAGCTGCCCGGCGTCGCCCGCGTGCAGATCTTCGGCGGCACCGCGCACGCCGTTCGGGTGGAGCTGGATACAGCCGCCCTCGCCTCTCAAGGGCTGTCGGCCAACGACGTTTCCCAGGCGCTGCGCGCCGCGAAC
The DNA here is from genome assembly GCF_035317885.1 of Pinirhizobacter sp. Taxonomy (GTDB): domain Bacteria; phylum Pseudomonadota; class Gammaproteobacteria; order Xanthomonadales; family Rhodanobacteraceae; genus Pinirhizobacter. Next base: position 3,156 of record NZ_DATHFX010000513.1, on the reverse strand, counting down.
GTCAGCTCGCCCCAGGGCACGCTTACCGACGGTCGTTCGCAGATGACGGTGTTGGCCAATGATGGCCTGCAGACACCGGAAGATTTTTCCAAGCTGATCATCGCCACCAAGAACCAGACCCCCATCCGCCTGGCGGACGTGGCAAAGATCACCGGTGGCCAGCAGGACGAATACCAGGCCGCGTGGTTCCAGGGCCGCCGCGCCGTGACCATGCAGATCAGCAAGCGCGCCAACGCGAACTCGATCGAAACCGCCCAGTCCATCCGCGACGAGATCCCGAAGTTCAAGCAGTGGCTACCTGCGGATGTGCAGGTCACCCCGATCTTCGATCTCACCCAGACCACGCAAAGCGCCCTTCATGAGGTGAAGATCGCCCTCCTGATCTCCGTCGTCATGGTGATCCTGGTCATGCTGGTGTTCCTGCGCCGGCTGGGCCCGACCCTGATCGCTTCGCTAAGCGTGCCGCTTAGCCTCTCCGGTGCGTTCGTGACGATGTGGGCACTGGGCTACACGCTGAACACGTTGTCGCTGATGGCCCTGGTGCTGTGCATCGGCTTCGTGGTCGACGATGCCATCGTGGTGATCGAGAACATCGTCCGCCACATGGAAAACGGCTCCGACGCGATGACGGCCTCGATGGAAGGCACGCGCGAGATCGGCTTCACGGTGATATCCATCACCCTGTCGCTGGTGGCGGTGTTCGCGCCGCTGCTGTTCGGCAACAACTTGCTGGTGATCCTGCTGCGCGAGTTTTCAGTGACGTTGGCGGCAGCCATCCTTATCTCCGCCGTTATCTCGCTCACGCTTACACCGGCGCTGTGCGCCCGTTACCTCAAGCTCGATCACGATCGCAAGCCTGGCCGGATCGAGCTTGCCCTGGAGCGTTTCGACACCGGCTTCCAGCGCATCTATGCGCGCGGGCTGGATTGGGCCATGCGCCACCGCCGCATCATGCGCTGGCAGCCCTTCCTGCTGCTGCTGGCAACGGTCGGCCTGGGTTTTGCGGTGGTGCAGACTGCCGGTGGCGGTTTCATGCCCGAGGAAGACACCGGGATGCTTCAGGGAAGCATCACCATCGATGCCAACGTGTCGCCGCTGGTGCTGGCCGAGCGGATGAAAGCGCTCGCCCAGATCATGCAGGACGACCCTGCCGTGCTCGACGTCACCACGGTGCTCGGCAGCAATAACCAGAACGGTGCGGTGGGCAACCAGGGTTCGGTTTTCGTCGACCTGAAGCCGCCGGGCAATGGGCCGGGTGAGCGCAAGGACAAGATCCAGGTGGTGATGGATCGCGTGGGCAAGCAATACGAGAAAATCCCCGGCGTGCAGGTGCAGATGCGTCGCATGCAGCTGCTTGGTGGCGGTGGTGGCAGCGGCAACGGTGGCCAGTATTCGTTCCAGTTGATCTCCAACGACGGTACCCCGCTGCAGCCCTGGGTGCTGCGCGTGGTGCAGAAGATGCGCACGACCAAGCCGTTCAAGGACGTCGGCAGCGACCAGGACCAGACCGGCAAGCAGCAGCTGGTGAAGGTTGACCGCGAAGCCGCCGGGCGCCTGAAGATCACCATGGGCGAGATCGATACGTCGCTGTACAACGCCTTCGGCCAGCGCCAGGTGTCAATCATCTATTCCGACATCAACCAGTACTGGGTGGTGCTGACGGCCGCAGCCGCGCAGACGCTTAGCCCCTCGGCGCTGCTGGGCACCTATGTGCACACGCTGGACGGCAAGCTGTTGCCGCTGTCCACGGTGGCGAAGATCGAGGCCACCACCACGCCCAGTGCGGTGTCTCACCAGGACCAGCTCGAAGCCGCGGAGATCACCTACAACCTGGAAACGGGCACCAGCCAGCAAACCGGCAAGTCGCTGGCCGAGTCCATCGTGCGCGCGGCTGGCCTGCCACCAGGCATACACATGGCGTTCAACGGTGAGAACAAGCGCCTGAAGGACCTGCAGTCCAATTCAGGCACGCTGATGCTGGCGTCGATCCTTGCCATGTACATCGTGCTGGGCATCCTTTACGAGAGCCTGGGCCACCCGCTCACCATTATTTCCACCCTGCCCGCCGCCGGCGCCGGTGCGTTCCTGGCCATGCTGGTCACGCAAACGCAGCTCACCCTGATGGCGATCATCGCGGTGCTGCTGTTGATCGGCATCGTGAAGAAGAACGCCATCCTGATGGTGGACTTCGCACTTACCGCACAGCGCGAACGCGGACTGTCGCCGGTTGATGCCATCCGCGAGGCCGCGCTGGTGCGTTTCAGGCCCATCACCATGACCACCCTGGTGGCGATGGGCGCGGCGCTGCCGCTGGCCGTCGGCATAGGCGTGGGCTCGGAGATGCGCCAGCCGCTGGGCATCGCCATCGTCGGCGGCCTGCTGGTGTCGCAGCTGCTTACCTTGCTGTCGACACCTGCGATCTACCTGTTCAACCACGATCGCAAGCTGCTGAAGGCGGCGCGCCGCGAGCGCCGGGATGCGCGCCGGGCGCGGCGTCGCCTGCAGGCGGCCACGCAGAGTTAACCGCCCTACTCCGCCGGCGTGGCCAACGCCGTGGTCGGCGGCTGGGCCAGTGGCGGTGCATTGCCGAGCATGCGAGCCTGGCGCCATCCACCAAAGCGGTAATACGCGATGGCCGCCAGCACCGACACCAGCGACCCTACCGGGAAGCTCCACCAGATGGCATCGGCGCCCCACTTTGGGCTTAAGGCAAGCGCGAACGGATAGCGCACCAGCCATAGCCCCACGGCAAGGATCAGCAGCGGCGCGTACACGGCGCCCGTGGCACGCACCACTCCGAACAACACGAACGTGACACCGAAGAACAGGAACGACCACACCACAATGGCATTGATGTGCTGGCCGATCGCCACCGCGGCGCTGTCCCCATGCAGGAACAGCTGCAGCGCTGTCCGGTTGAACAGGTACACCAGCACTACCAGGGCGCCGCTCATCAGCACGTTGAACGTGACGCCCACCACGGCGATGCGGCTGACACGGTCCCAGCGCTTGGCACCGACATTCTGCGCGACCATCGATGAAACCGCAGCGCCAATGGCCAGTGCCGGCATCTGGATGTAGGTCCAAAGCTGTGCGCCTGCGCCGTAGGCGGCGGCGGTCTGCGATCCGTGAGCGTTCACCAGCGCAATCATCACC
>NZ_DATHFX010000512.1:0-2830 GCF_035317885.1 Pinirhizobacter sp. | reverse complement strand
CATGGCGCAGCGTTCAACGGGGAGGCTTTCGGAATGGGTCCACAATATGAAACAATCATTGTTGCATATCAAGCCGCGGATATGTAACTATGATCAGTACGTTTAACGAGCGGAGGCTCCAGACTCTCTGCGGGTATGAGCTGGAGCCAGTTGGCTTCAGAAGGCAAACGGCAGGTTATGGCGAACCTGCAGCCACTCGATGAGCCACTGCCCATCCACGCGCACCAGCTTCTGGTGGTAGTAGCCGGACTCGATTGGCGTGATCGTGCCCATCGCACCCGCCGCGCCCGCCGGCCAGCCGCTCGCCGGCTTCGTGTCACCGAGGATGCTGAAGACCATGAACTGGGCATCGACCGTCGCCCGGTCTCCGTCGATGTCGACAAGCAGGCCATCGGTGGCGTTATGGCTCCACCCCCGCGGCGGGTGCGGCTTCATCATATGCGTGACTGCCCCGGCGATCGCTTCGCGTCCCGCGATCTCCCCGATCATCTCCGGCTTCCCGTCGGGAGTGTGGCTGTAGAAGATCGTCACGCGCGCTTCGGGCGTGAAGAGCGCCCCCATGGCGGCACCGTCGCGTCGATCGTGGGCCCGAACATAGTGGGCTAGGACCTGCTGTACGGCCAGTTCGTCAGACATCGGAGTCTCCGTTCTTAATGGTAATGATCATTAATACAGATTATCGGCTTGATATGCAACAGTGATTGTTTCATATTGTAGACCCTACCCAAAAACACCCCTGGCCTGACGCCACTCCATGATCGATGTCCGGTTTCCGACAGCGCTCCAGTTGATGCTCAACCTCGCGTTGGCCCATGCGGAGGGCGTGGCGCAGTTGAGTTCCACTCAATTGGCCGGTGCGCTGGGGACAAACCCGAGCCTGGTCCGCAAACTGTTGAGTCCCCTGTCCAACGCCGGGCTCGTCCGATCGAGCTTTGGCCGCGACGGCGGCATCCGCCTCGGCCGGCCGGCGGACGCGATCACCTTGCGGGAAATCTACTGCGCCGTGCTCGGCGAGAAGAGTCTCTGGGCGCCACGGGCGGTTCCCCACCAGTGCCTGGTGAGCTCCAACGTCGAACGTTATTTCGTCGACCTGGCCGCCAAGGCGGATGACGCCGTCCTGCGGACGCTTGAACACAAGACCCTAGCCGACACCCTATCGGAGCTCCGGATCCTGGACGCCGCCCGATAGCCCATGACAAGGGTTACACCTCGTCATCAGCTTTTCTCCGGGAAGTCCGACATCTCGTACAGCGGCCGGATTTCGATCTCGCTCGGCCCCGGCATCGGATTGGGACAGCGCGTTACCCAGGCGACTGCCTCATCCAGATCCTTGACCTTCCAAAGCCAAAAGCCGGCCACCAGTTCACGGGCCTCGGCGAATGGCCCGTCGATGACCATGCGGTCGGTGCCATCGAACGCAATGCGCTTGCCTTGCGAAGAGGGTTTCAGGCCCTGGGCGATTGGCATATCACCGGCGAAAACCATGATCCCGGCATTGACCAGCTCTTCATTGAACCTGCCCATGGCCTCCATCATCTGGCTGGTCCAGGGCTCCGGGAAATGACCCTTTTCGCTGTCTTCGGTCGCTTTGACGAACACCATCACGTACATCGCCTGTCTCCTGTCGGGAATTGAGCCGGCCTTGTCAGGCTGGCACTGATACGACGAACGGACGCCCGCGAAATCGACATCGTCCCGGGACTTTTTACCTCAACCAGCCAACCGCCACGTACGCAGGACCTCATGGCGTGAAAACCCGATGTGACTCTTGACGAGGGCGAAGTCCCAGGCCTGAAAGCCAATCGGCTCGATCGGGGTTTTCGCCAGGCGGTGCTTCGCGTCGTAGCACAGGGTCATGTGCGGCTCGTAGACACGCGGCGGAGCAAAGCCATGATCGGCCAATGCGCAACCCAGCGCAGTGCGCAGATTGCGGACCTCGTCCAGGCCTTCGGCCCCCAGCAGCACGAGCGGCCCGCTGGGCGCTGAAAACGTCATGGCGGCGTCGAAACGAGCCTCGATGACGGGAAAGGAAAGCGTGTCGGCTGCGCGACAGGCTGCATCCACCAGGGCGGTGGCCACGTCGTGCCCCACCAGTTCAAGGGTGATGTGCAAACGCTCAGGGTCGATCCGCTTGCCCGACACGCCCTGGAATGAGAGCAGTTTTTCAGCGAACGCATGGATGCGCCGCGCGTCCTCGACGGAGGGCCGCAGGGCGAAAAACCAGGTGTGTCGTGGTGGCCCGGCCGGCTTGCGCGCGTCCCGGGCATTCGTTGCCCGCGCCGGCGGTTCGCCAAACAGGTGCTGCTGAGTCACCCCTCACTCCCACTCGATCGTGGCCGGCGGCTTCCCACTGATATCATAAACAACGCGAGAAATACCTCGCAACTCATTGATAATGCGTGTACTAACGGTATCAAGGAACGCATATGGCAAATGCGCCCAGTGCGCCGTCATGAAGTCGATGGTCTCCACCGCGCGAAGCGCGATCACCCACTCGTACGCCCGGCCATCACCCACCACGCCCACCGAGCGCACCGGCAGGAATACGGCGAACGCCTGGCTCACCCTGTCGTAGAGATCGGCCTTGCGCAGTTCCTCGATGTAGATGGCGTCTGCGCGCTGCAGCAGGTCGACGTATTCGGGCTTCACTTCGCCCAGCACGCGCACACCCAGGCCTGGGCCCGGGAAGGGATGGCGGTAGACCATCTCGCGCGGCAAGCCGAGCTCCACGCCGACGCGGCGTACTTCATCCTTGAACAGCTCGCGAAGTGGCTCGACAAGCTTCAGGTTCATCTTTTCAGGAAGGCCGCCGACGTTGTGGTGGCTCTTG
>NZ_DATHFX010000511.1:0-5351 GCF_035317885.1 Pinirhizobacter sp. | reverse complement strand
GGCCAAGAAGCGCTATCCCGACGAGGATGCGGACGTCCGCGTGTCGATCGACCGCAACACCGGTGAATACGAGACCTTCCGCCGCTGGGAAGTGATCGCCGACGACGGTGAGATGGAATCGCCGTTCAACCAGGTGCGCCTGATGGACGCCATCGACGAACAGGATGGCGCCGAGGTCGGCGACACCATCGAGCACCAGATCGAGAACGCCGAGTTCGGCCGTATCGCCGCACAGGCCGCCAAGCAGGTGATCGTGCAGCGTGTGCGCGAGGCCGAGCGCGCGCAGGTGGTGGACGCCTTCCGCGAGCGGGTGGGTGAGCTTGTCACCGGCATCGTCAAGCGCGTGGAGCGGGGCAACGTATACCTGGACCTGGGCAGCAATGCCGAGGCCTTCATTCCGCGCGACAAGACCATTCCCCGCGAGTCGGCCCGCGTCGGCGACCGCGTGCGCGGCTACCTCTACGAAGTGAAGTCGGAGATTCGCGGCCCGCAGCTGTTCGTTTCGCGCAGCGCCCCGGAATTCATGATGGAGCTGTTCAAGCTCGAAGTGCCGGAAGTCGGCCAGGGCCTGGTCGAGATCAAGGGCTGCGCCCGCGATCCGGGCGACCGCGCGAAGATCGCCGTGGTGGCCCACGATAGCCGCACCGATCCCATCGGCGCCTGCATCGGCATGCGCGGTTCGCGCGTGCAGGCGGTATCCAACGAGCTCAATGGCGAGCGCGTGGACATCATCCTGTGGCACGACAACCAGGCCCAGTACGTGATCAACGCGATGGCGCCGGCCGAGGTGCAGTCGATCATCATGGATGAAGAAAAACACTCCATGGACATCGCGGTGGCCGAGGACAAATTGTCCCAGGCGATCGGCCGCGGCGGCCAGAACGTGCGTCTTGCTTCCAAGCTCACCGGGTGGCAGCTGAACGTGATGACCCAGGACCAGGTCACCGCCAAGACCGAAGCCGAGCAGGAAACCGCGCTCGCGCTGTTCATGGACAAGCTCGAGGTGGACCAGGAAATCGCCAATATCCTCGTGCAGGAAGGCTTCTCCTCGGTCGAGGAAATCGCCTATGTGCCCAGCGCGGAACTGCTGGCGGTGGAAGGCTTCGACGAGGACATCGTCGAGGAACTCCGCGCCCGTGCCCGTGACGCGCTGCTTACCGAAGCACTGGCGGTGGAAGAGGGCATCGACGAACACCGTCCGTCCGGCGAACTCCTTGAGCTTGACGGCATGGACGAGGCCACGGCCTATGCGCTCGCCGAACGCGGCGTGGTCAGCCTGGACGACCTGGCTGACCTCGCGGTAGATGAAATGATCGATATCGAAGGCATGGACGAAGAACGCGCAGCGCAGCTGATCATGGCCGCGCGCGCACCGATGATTGCCCGCCTGGAACAGGGCGGCTGACCGCGGAAGGCGATGTCCGGGACGGGCATCGGCGGGAAGGCCTGCAAGGGTCTTCCCCCAGGGATGGAGGTAGCCGCGAAGGCCTTGGGCTTGCGCGGACGGCACGCGGGTTTGGCGGAGAAAAGTAACGATGTCCGATGTAACGATTAAACAGCTGGCCCAGGTACTGGGCATGCCGGTCGACAAGCTGCTCGGGCAGCTTGGCGAGGCGGGCATGAAGTTCTCCGACGAAGGCCAGGTGATCAGCAGCACCGAAAAGGTGAAGCTGCTGGGCTTCCTGCGCCGTACCCATGGCAAGGGCGAGGCCGCGGCCGAAGTCGAGGACGCTGCCCCGCGCCAGATCACCCTCAAGCGCCGTACGGTCAACGAGATCAAGGTCAACTCCGGATCAGGCCGTGGCGCCGGTGCGGCCAAGACGGTCAACGTCGAGGTCCGCGCCAAGCGCACCTATGTCAAGCGGGGCACCATCGGCGACGACGCCGGCGTCGATGCCGAGCGCGAGGAAGCCGCCCGCAAGCTGCAAGAATCCCGTGTCCAGCAGGAGCTCGAAGAAGCAGCCCGCGCCGAGGCCGAGCAGCGCCGTGCCATCGAGGCCCAGGCCGCCGAGGAAGCCCGGCGTGTCGAGGCCGAACGTGCCGAAGCTGCGCGCCTGGCCGCCGAAGCCTCCCGCGCTGTGGCAACCGCGGACGCTAAGCCTGTCGAGGCTGCCGTGGAGGGTTCGATCCCCGCGGCGACGCCGGCGGCTGCCGCCCCGGTGGCGCCGGAACGCTCCTCCAGCACCGACCACAGTTCCTTCGGCCTGATCCTGCCCCGTGTGCATGAGCCGCGTAAGCGCGTGATCAAGCCGACCCCGGCACCCGCGCCCGCACCTGTCGCAGTCGTAGCCGCGCCCGTGGTGCCGCCTGCCGTGGCCCCACGTCCGGCCGCTGCCGCGGGCGCCCGTCCGGCCCCTGGCGCCGTGGCCGCATCCAACGATTCACGAGGCAACGCCAAGCCCCGTCATGGTGGCGGTGGCCGTGGTGACCGCGAGGCCGGTGGCAAGCGCTTTGCCGCTGGCGAACTGCATCTATCCGAGGCCGACCGCGCCCGCCGCTCCGGCAAGGGCGCGCGTGGCAAGGCGCGTGGCCGTGTCGAGGCCCCGCGCGGTGGTGCATCGTCCGGTGGCCCGCATGGCTTCACCCGTCCCACCGCCGCCGTCGTCCGCGACGTGGTGGTGACCGACGCCAACCTCGTCGCCGATCTCGCCCAGAAAATGGCGGTGAAGGGCGCCGAGGTGGTCAAGGCATTGTTCAAGATGGGCGTGATGGCCACCATCAACCAGACCATCGACCACGACACCGCCGTGCTCGTCGTCGAGGAACTGGGGCATAACGCTGTCCGCGCGTCCGAAGACGATGCCGAGGCGGCGCTGCAGGCCCACACCCAGACCAACGAGCTTGAAGGCGAGAAATTGCCGCGTCCGCCGGTCGTGACCATCATGGGCCACGTCGACCACGGCAAGACGTCGCTACTCGATTACATCCGTCGCACCAAGGTCGCGTCCGGCGAAGCCGGTGGCATTACCCAGCACATTGGTGCGTACCACGTCGATACGCCCAAGGGCGTGATCACCTTCCTGGACACGCCCGGTCATGCAGCCTTTACCTCGATGCGCCAGCGCGGCGCACAAAGCACGGATATCATCGTGCTGGTAGTTGCCGCGGATGACGGCGTGATGCCGCAGACGATCGAGGCGGTCAAGCACGCCAAGGCGGCCAAGGTGCCGCTGATTGTCGCGCTGAACAAGATGGACAAGGACAGCGCCAACCCCGACAACGTCAAGCAGGGCCTGTCACAGCTTCAGGTGATCCCTGAAGACTGGGGTGGCGACACGCAGTTCGTACCGGTGTCAGCCAAGACCGGCATGGGCGTCGACGCGCTGCTTGATGCCATCTCGGTGCAGGCCGAGGTGATGGAGCTTCGCGCCGTGGCCGATGGCCGCGCCTCGGGCGTGGTGATCGAATCCAGCCTCGACCGCGGCCGCGGCCCGGTGGCTACCGTGCTGGTACAGCAGGGCACGCTGCGCAAGGGCGACTTCCTGGTCTGCGGCATTGAATATGGGCGCATGCGTGCGCTGGTAGACGAAGCCGGGCGCCAGGTGGACGAAGCCGGCCCGTCGATTCCCGTGCAGGTACTTGGCCTCTCCGGCGTGCCCGAATCCGGTGACGACTTCGTGGCCGTGGAAGACGAACGGTTGGCCCGCCAGGTTGCCGCCGAGCGCCAGCAGAAGCGCCGCGAGACCCGCCTGGTCGGTACCAAGTCCAACCGCCTGGAAGACATCATGGCGCAGATGGGCAAGGGCGAAGGCCAGCAGGTACTCAACATCCTGGTCAAGGCTGACGTGCAGGGCTCGGTCGAAGCGCTCCGCGACTCGCTCACCCAGATCGGCAACGAAATGGTGCGCGTGAACGTGATCGCCTCGGGCGTCGGTGGCATCACCGAATCCGATGCCACCCTCGCCGCCGCCGCCAAGGCGCTGGTGATCGGTTTCAACGTCCGCGCCGATGCCTCGGCGCGCAAGGTGATCGAAACCGGCGGCCTGGACGTGCGCTACTTCTCGATCATCTATGACGTGATCGACCAGGTACGCCAGGCGGCATCCGGCCTGCTGGCGATGGAAATCCGCGAGGAAATCATCGGCATCGCCCAGGTCCGCGACGTCTTCCGCAGTTCCAAGTTCGGCGCCGTGGCCGGTTGCATGGTCACCGAGGGCTCAGTCAAGCGTTCCAAGCCGATCCGCGTGCTCCGCGACAACGTCGTGGTGTTCGAAGGCGAACTCGAGTCGTTGCGTCGCTTCAAGGAACTCGTGGATGAAGTCCGCAACGGCATGGAGTGCGGTATCGCCGTGCGCCAGTACAACGATGTCAAGGTCGGCGACCAGATCGAGTGCTTCGAACGCATCGAAGTGGCGCGTACGCTGTAATGCCCGCGCGCGATTTCAAACGGACCGACCGCGTTTCCGCCGAGCTCCGTCGCGAGCTCGGCTCGCTGGTCCATGCCGCGGTCCGTGACCACGGCCTGCCGTCGGTGAGCGTGTCCGATGTCGAGGTCACCCGCGACCTCGACTGGGCCACCGTGTGGATCACTGCATTGCGCCCGGAAGATTCCAAGGAAGCCATGTCGGCACTGAAGGACATGGCCAAGGAATTCCGTCGCGAGCTCTCCAAGGGCTCGCGGATGCGCCGCATGCCGGAATTGCGCTTCAAGTACGATGAATCGGTGGACCTGGGCGCGCGCGTGGAGCACCTGCTGCGTGAGTCCGGTGACATCCCCGAACCCGGTAGCGACGAACCCGGCACCGACGAAGCCGACGACGGCAAGTAACCTGCCGCATGGGTTCCCGCCGCAAGCTGCATCCGAATTTCCACGACGTCCACGGCATCCTGTTGCTGGACAAGCCACTGGGCATGAGTTCCAACGCGGCGCTGCAGCACGCGCGCCGCCTGGTGGGCGCGGCCAAGGGCGGCCATACCGGGAGCCTGGATCCCCTGGCTACGGGCCTGCTCCCGCTGTGTTTCGGCGAAGCCACCAAGCTTGCCGGCCTGCTGCTGGGTTCGCACAAGGCCTACGAGGCGGAGATCACCCTCGGCATCACCACCAGCACGGCCGACGGCGAGGGCGACATCACCAGCCGCCGGGACGTGCCCGCTTACGGCGACGATGCCCTGGAGGCCGCCCTGGCCACCCTGCGGGGCTCGATTACCCAGGTGCCCCCGGTGTATTCGGCGATCAAGAAGGACGGCGTGCCGCTCTACCGGTTGGCCCGCGAGGGCGTCCCGGTGGCGGTCGAGCCCCGCCAGGTCACGGTGTTCAGCCTCCAGTTGCTGGCCCGTGACGGTGATCGCCTGCGCCTGTACGTCGAGTGCAGTTCCGGCACCTACATCCGCAGTATCGCCGTCGACCTGGG
>NZ_DATHFX010000510.1:0-7332 GCF_035317885.1 Pinirhizobacter sp. | reverse complement strand
CTCGAGTCCGAAGCCGACCGCCTGCTGCTTGAGCCCTACCGCACGCTCTACGCCGAGGGCTCGGACCCATTGCGGGTGATGCTGGCCAAGGATCTCTTCGAACTCTTCGAAAAAGCCGTGGACAAGTGCCGTGACGTTGGCAACGTCGTTTATTCGATCGTCTTGAAGAATTCCTGAAGGACGCCACAGTGTCGACGAACGTCACCAATGCCGCGCAGGTGCGTGCATGAGCCTTGGCATGCTGCTGGCCGTAGTGCTGATCGCCCTGGCTTTCACCTACATCAACGGTTTCCACGACACGGCCAACTCGATCGCCACGGTGGTGGCGACCAAGGTGCTTACGCCCGGGCAGGCGGTGGTGCTGGCCGCGGTCACCAACCTTGCCGGTGCGCTGTGGGGTACCGCGGTGGCCGCCACCATCGCCGCCGGGCTGATCAACACTGGCGTGCTCGATGTCGGCCCAGAACTCCTGATCTGCGGATTGCTCGGCGCCACGCTATGGAACCTGCTGACCTGGTGGCTGGGCCTGCCGTCCAGTTCCAGCCACGCCTTGGTGGGCGGGCTCTGCGGCGCGGCGCTGGCGGCGTCGTCCAATGACATCCATTCGATCATCTGGCTGGAGCCCGGTCCGCACTGGTGGCTCGGCAAGGGTGTCATTCCCAAGGTGATCGTGCCGATGGTGCTTTCACCGATCGCGGGCCTGGTGATCGGTTTCGTGCTGATGGGCAGCCTCTACGCGCTGCTGGGCTGGTTCGCTTCGCGCCGGGGTTTCGCGCGGCGCTTCGGACGCACGCCCTTCGTCAATAACTTCTTCGGCAAGGCGCAGATCGTCTCCGCCTCGGCGATGGGCCTGGCCCATGGCATGAACGATGCGCAGAAAAGCATGGGCATCATCGCCCTGGCGCTGGCCTCGGCCACCGCCGCCGGCCAATTCGTCCACCTGCCCGAATGGCTGTCGTGGCTGCGCATCCCGTACGATCCCAACGGTGGGTTCCCCGTGCCGGTATGGGTGAAGGTGGTCTGCGCGCTCACCATGGCGGCCGGTACCGCCGGTGGCGGTTGGCGGATCATCAAGACGCTCGGCCACAAGATGGTCAAGCTCCATCCGATCAACGGTTTTGCCGCAGAATTCAGTTCCGCCGCGGTGATCCTGGTCGCGTCCTTCGCCGGCATCCCGGTGTCGACCACGCATAACGTGTCCGCGTCGATCATGGGCGTGGGTGCTGCCAAGAGGCTTAACGCCATTCGCTGGTCGGTGGTCGAGCGCATGGTATGGGCGTGGATCCTCACGCTTCCCGTTACCGCGCTGGTGGCCTATGGCCTGGTAAGCCTTACTCGGGGGTTCTGGTAAGGCATTGTGCCCGCTAGAACTCGTCGTCGTCCGAGGCGATGGCCTGCTCCAGGACATCGCCCAGGGTGGACAACTCCTCGACCAGGCGGTCGAGCTCGGCGACGTTGAGCAACGCATAGGGCCGGTTTTCACACAGATGCAGGTAGGGCGAGCCGTCGAGGTCGGCCGAGGCGAGGTACCCCGTGCGCTGTTCCCAGTTGAAGCGCAGGCAGCGCCTGGCATCGGTACCGGCCAGGGGGCCTACCGGGGTGGAAATGCGCAAGTAACGCAGCCCGGCGTCGTCTTCCAGTTCCGCCAGGTAAATGCCCTGGTGGCGCCCGCCGGCCACGATGACGTCGAAGCTGATGAGGTACGGGTCGTTGTGCTTGAGTTCGTGGCTGGAAGCCAGGTGCGAACGTACCGCCTCGAAGTGGCGCATGGGATGTGCGTCCGGCTGGAAGGTGACCACGATGGTAACCTGCCGTTCCTTCAAACGGGGTCGGGAAATGGCCGGGAAACGTGACGAATCCACCGACATCGACGCGCGCAACCAGGCGATCTGGGATGCCGTGTACGCCATTCCCGCCGGACGCGTGGCAAGCTACGGCGCCATCGCCCAGCGTGCCGGTTTTCCCGGCCGCGCCCGGTTGATCGGCAAGGTGCTGGGGCAAGCCCCCGATCGGTCCACCCTGCCGTGGCACCGCGTGCTCCGCGCCGACGGCCGCATCGGCATTCCGGCAGGCTCGCGGGGCTACCTTGAGCAATGCCGGCGGTTGCGCAAGGAAGGCGTGAAGGTGGTCGATGGCCGCGTGCCAATGGCGCACTTCGGGCTGGACGCGGATATCGACCGCGCGATATGGGGTTGAACACCGACATCGGGTCGCCGTGTCCCGCCTGCTAAAATCAACGGGCATGCAGCCTTCCGCCCACGACATCCTTTCATCCGTCTTCGGTTATCCCGACTTCCGCGGTCAGCAGGAAGCCATTGTCGGCCATGTCGCCGACGGCGGCGACGCCCTGGTGCTGATGCCCACCGGTGGTGGCAAATCGCTCTGCTTCCAGGTGCCGGCACTGATGCGTGCGGGCACGGCCATCGTGGTCTCGCCGTTGATTGCCCTGATGCAGGATCAGGTAGACGCCCTTCTCGAGGCCGGCGTGTCTGCCGCGGTCCTCAACTCAAGCCTGTCGGCTGAAGAACAGCGCGCTGTTGAAGGGCAATTCCTCGCAGGTTCGCTGAACCTTTTGTATGTGGCACCCGAACGCTTGCTCACGGGGCGCTTCCTGGCACTCCTGGAGCGCACGGAAGTGGCGCTGTTCGCCATCGACGAGGCGCACTGCGTGTCGCAATGGGGCCACGACTTCCGGCCTGAATACCGGCAGCTGGCGGTACTGCACGAACGCTTTCCCCATGTGCCCCGCATTGCCCTTACGGCCACCGCCGACCACCGTACGCGTGAGGAGATCATCGAGCGCCTGTCACTGCAGGACGCGCGGGTTTTCCTTTCCAGTTTTGATCGGCCCAATATCCGCTACCACGTCGCGCCGCGCGGCAACCCGCGCCGGCAACTGCAGGATTTCCTCGACGCGCATCGCGGCGAGGCTGGCATCGTGTACTGCCTTAGCCGGCGAAAAGTGGAAGACACCGCGGCATGGTTGTCCGACGCCGGCATCGAGGCGTTGCCCTATCACGCTGGCCTGGACGCCGCCACGCGCACGCGCAACCAGCAGCGGTTCCTGCGCGAAGACGGTGTGGTGATGGTGGCCACGGTGGCCTTTGGCATGGGCATCGACAAACCCGACGTTCGCTTCGTCGCCCATCTTGATCTTCCGCGCAGTGTCGAGGGCTACTACCAGGAGACCGGCCGCGCCGGCCGTGACGGCCTGCCCGCCGATGCCTGGATGATCTACGGCCTGGCCGATGTAGTGACCATGAGCCAGATGATCGCCCAGTCCGAGGCGGGCGACGATCGCAAGCGCGTGGAGCGGCAGAAGCTCGAATCGCTGCTGGCGTATGCCGAAGCCACGCGCTGCCGCCGCGCACTCTTGCTCGAAGCGTTCGGCGAGGCGGCGCCGCCCACCTGCGGCAACTGCGACAACTGTCTTTCACCGCCGAAAACATGGGATGCCACGGTGGCCGCGCAGAAGGCACTGTCGGCCGTCTACCGCAGTGGCCAGCGATTCGGGGCCGGGCATGTCATCGACATCCTGCGTGGCCAGGACAACGAGCGCATGGCCTCGCTCGGCCACGACCGACTCAGCACCTTTGGCATCGGCCAGGACTTCGATGCCACGCAATGGCGGTCGGTGTTCCGGCAGCTGCTGGCGGCGGGCCTGCTCGAGGCCGAGGGCGAGTTCGGCACGCTCAGGCTCACCGACGACAGCCGCGCGGTGCTCAAGGGTGAACGGTCGGTACAGTTGCGCGAGGACGCCCGTCCCGCCCGCGGCCGCAGGTTGCGGGACAAACCTGCATCGGGTGCTGCCACGCTGGGCATCGAGGCCACCGAACAGGAACTGTGGGACGAACTGCGAAAACTTCGAGGCGAACTCGCCCGCCAGCACGGCGTACCGGCCTATGTGATCTTCCACGATGCAACGTTGCTTGCGATGCTGCGTGCGCTGCCCGCCAACGAAGACGACATGGCGCAGATCAGCGGCGTGGGCGAGGCCAAGCTCAAGCGCTACGGCCGCGACTTCCTGGCGGTGCTTAACCGCTAAACGCCGCCATAATGGGGCCAAGTTGCCTAAAGGTCCGCCACGGAGGTTCCATGCACGATGCCCAGCCACTGATCGTCACCCTGGTGGGTGGCCTGGTTCTGGCTTTCATCTTTGGCATGGCGGCGCACCGGCTGAAACTGCCGGCCCTGGCCGGCTACCTGCTGGCGGGCGTGGTGGCGGGGCCTTTCACACCAGGTTATGTGGCCAATGCCCACCTGGCGCAGGAACTGGCCGAGCTCGGCGTCATCCTGCTGATGTTCGGCGTGGGCCTGCATTTTTCGCTGAAGGACCTCCTTGAAGTAAAGGCCGTGGCCATTCCAGGCGCCCTGGTACAGATGGCGGCGACCACGGCGCTGGGCATGGTCCTGGGCTGGGCCCTGGACTGGCCTCTGGCGCAGGGTTTTGTCTTCGGCCTGGCTTTGTCGGTAGCAAGCACGGTGGTGCTGTTGCGCGCCCTGGAAGAGCGCCATTTGTTTGAAACATCCCGGGGCCGCATCGCGGTGGGCTGGCTGATCGTCGAAGACCTCGCCATGGTGCTGGCATTGGTGCTGCTGCCGGCGCTGGCAAGCGTCGGTTCACCCGACCAGGCCGAAAGCGGACGCAGCCTGTGGATCACCATCGCCATGACGCTGGGCAAGGTGGGCCTGTTCGTGGCTCTGATGCTGATCGTCGGCAAGCGCTTTATCCCCTGGCTGCTGAAATTCGTGGCGCACAGCGGCTCGCGCGAATTGTTCCGGCTGGCGGTGCTGGCCATTGCACTTGGCATCGCCTTCGGTGCAGCGCAGTTGTTCGGCGTGTCCTTCGAACTGGGCGCGTTCCTGGCCGGCATGATGATGGGCGAATCCAAGCTCGCCCAGCAGGCGGCCGAAGACACCCTGCCTTTGCGCGACGCCTTCGCCGTGCTGTTCTTTGTTTCGATCGGCATGCTGTTTAACTGGCACGTGCTGCTGGAGCACCCGCTTACGGTGCTTGCGGCCTTCCTGATCATCACGCTCGGCAAGGGCCTGGTGGCCTATGTGATCGTGCGCGCGTTCGGACGGCCAAAGCGCACCGCCATCACCATCGGCATCAGCCTGGCACAGATCGGTGAGTTCTCGTTTATCCTGGCAAGTCTCGGCGTGAGCCTGGGGTTCCTGTCCGGTCCCGCGCGCGACATCCTGCTGGCCGCGGCGATTGTTTCGATCCTGGTCAATCCGCTGATGTTCAAGTGGCTCGACCGCCTGCGCGAGGAACCGGCCAGCGAAGTTGCCACCGATATCCCGTTTGTCGCCACCGGGCAGACCGGCCATGTGGTGGTGGTCGGTTATGGGCGCGTCGGCCGTGCCACCGTGCAGGACCTGCAGGCCGCCGGCCACCGGGTGCTGGTGGTGGACCTCGTCGAAGAGCGTGTGGCGGAACTGCGCGGGCAGGGGGTGGAGGCGGTGCTGGGCCAGGCCTCGGGCGACGACGTCCTTGACGTGTTGAACCTGCCCGGCGCCACCGCGCTGATCGTCACCATCCCCGACCCATTCGAGTCGGGCGAGGTGGTACGCGTAGCGCGGGCCAAGCATCCGGGCCTGTTCATCGTGGCGCGTGCCCACGATACGGAGCCTGCCGTGCACCTGGCTGCACAGGGGGCAAGCGAAGTGGTGATGGCCGAGACCGAGACAGGACGGGCGATGGTGGCCCTGCTGCCAGCCCACGGCTAGCTGAAACCGGAAGGAAAGCCGAAGGACACGTCGCGCTTACATCAGCGTCGCTAAACTGGCTGGCGTTCTCCCCGCAAGGAACGCCCCTTGGCCGCTCGGATCGAAGACTACGCCATGATCGGTAACTGCCGGTCGGCTGCCCTGGTCTGTAGCAACGGCTCGATCGACTGGCTCTGCGTGCCGCGTTTCGACAACGGCGCATGCTTCGCCGCGATCCTGGGAACCAGTGAGCATGGCCGCTGGTGGCTGGCGCCACTGGATCCTGCCGCGCGTAGTTCGCGACGTTATCGCGACGGCGGGCTGGTGCTCGAGACCACCTGGGAAACAGCCGACGGCGCCGTGCGCGTGATCGATTTCATGCCCGTCGACGGCGAACGCGTCGGCGTGATGCGCCTCGTCGAGGGCCTCCGGGGTTCGGTGGACATGCAAGAGGAACTGGTGATCCGCTTCGACTACGGGCGCAGCATCCCCTGGGTCACGGGCCTGGACGACGGTAGCCTGCGTGCCATCGCCGGGCCCGACCTGCTGGTGCGGCGCAGTCCCGTGGCCGTGCAGGGACGCGACATGCGCAGTGTCGCCACCTTCACCGTGAGCGCCGGCGAAGCGGTTCCGTTTTCACTCGAATACGGTCGCTCGCACCTGCCCGTGCCCGGGGCGCGCGACGTGCACGAAGCACTGGAGGTCACCGAGGCGTTCTGGGCGGGCTGGTCGCGCGGCTGCCCGGAAACGGGACAATGGGCAGCGCTGGTACACCGCTCACTGGTCACGTTGAAGGGCCTTTCGTATATTCCCACGGGGGCCATCATCGCCGCGCCCACCACGTCGCTGCCCGAGGCGATCGGCGGCGAGCGCAACTGGGACTACCGCTTCTGCTGGGCCCGGGACGCCACCTTCGTACTGACGGCGCTGATGAATGCCGGTTATCGCGAGGAGGCCGTGGCCTGGCGCGACTGGATCCGCCGTGCCATTGCCGGGGCGCCGGACCAGATCCAGATCATGTATGGCGTGGCCGGCGAGCGCCGCATGCACGAACACGAACTGCCGTGGCTTCCTGGTTACGAGAATTCCGCGCCCGTGCGCATCGGCAACGCGGCCAGCGAGCAGTTCCAGATGGACATCTACGGCGAAATGGTCGGCGTGTTCGACCATGCCGTCCGCTCGGGCGTCTTTACCGCGCCGAACGACTTCGACCACGAATACGCCGCCGACACCCTCCAGGTGCTTTTCATCGACCACCTGGCCAAGGTGCTCAACGATCCCGACGAAGGCATATGGGAGATCCGTGGCCGTCCGCGTTGCTTCGTGCACTCGAGGGCGATGGCCTGGCTCGCCCTGCGGCGATCGGCCGACAGTTCCAACGAACAACTGCTGCCGGAAAAACGCGCCGCATGGTCGAAGCTTGCCGATGAACTGCGCCAGGAGATCCTCGAACATGGCGTGCATCCGCAAGGGCAGTATTTCGTGCAGTCCTACGGCTCGGACGAACTCGATGCCTCGCTGTTGCTGGTGACCCTCTGCGGCATCGTGCCGGCGGACGACCCGAGGGTGGCCAACACCGTGGCTGCGATCGAGCGCGAGCTGCTGGTGGACGGCCTGGTC
>NZ_DATHFX010000509.1:0-11427 GCF_035317885.1 Pinirhizobacter sp. | reverse complement strand
CGCCCGAACGCGACACCGCCACCAGGTGGCCCTGGTTGTGGTGGACCGTCTTGAGGTTGTTGAACTTCAGCGCGCCGGTGGTGCGCACGGTGACGTTGTCCACGGCGGCGGCACGGGAAGCGGCGCCACCGATGTGGAACGTACGCATGGTGAGCTGGGTGCCGGGTTCGCCAATCGACTGCGCGGCAACCACGCCCACGGCTTCACCCATGTTGACCAGGTGGCCACGGGCAAGGTCGCGGCCGTAGCACAGCGCGCAAACGCCATGGGCGGCCTGGCAAGTGATCGGCGAGCGCACCTGGATCAGCTGCACGCCGGCACGGTCAAGCTTGTCGACCAGGGCTTCGTCGAGCAGCGTGTCGCGGGTGACGATGGGCTGGTCGTCGTCGCCGGGGGCGTAGACGTCTTCCACCACGACGCGACCGAGCACGCGCTCACGCAACGGCTCGACCACATCGCCGCCTTCGACGATCGGGGTCATGGTGACGCCGTTCTCGGTACCGCAATCGTGCGTGGTGATGACCACGTCCTGTGCAACGTCCACCAGGCGACGGGTGAGGTAGCCGGAGTTCGCCGTCTTCAACGCCGTATCCGCCAGGCCCTTACGGGCACCGTGGGTGGAGTTGAAGTACTGCAGCACGTTCAGGCCTTCGCGGAAGTTCGCCTTGATGGGCGTCTCGATGATCGAGCCATCGGGACGGGCCATCAGGCCGCGCATGCCGGCCAGCTGGCGAATCTGCGCCGCACTGCCTCGCGCGCCGGAGTCGGCCATGATGTACAGCGAGTTCATCGATTTCTGGTTGACCGTCTTGCCGTCGGCGTCGATCACCTTCTCGGTGCCGATGCCGTCGATCATGGCCTTGGCCACCAGTTCGTTGGTGCGCGACCAGATGTCGACCACCTTGTTGTAGCGCTCGCCGGCGGTGACCAGGCCCGACTGGTACTGCTCCTGGATTTCGACCACTTCCTTCTCGGCTTCTTCCAGGATGCCCTTCTTCTCGGCCGGGATCTTCATGTCGTCGATGCCGATGGAGATACCGGCACGCGTGGCGAAGCGGAAGCCCGTGTACATGAGCTTGTCGGCGAAGACGACGGTATCTTTCAGGCCAAGCAGGCGGTAGCTCTGGTTGATCAGGCGCGAGATGTTCTTCTTCGACAGCTCGGTGTTGACCAGGGCGAACGGCAGGCCGGTGGGGATGATCTCGGCCAGCAGCGCACGGCCCACGGTGGTATCGACCAGGCCGAAGGTTTCGCTGGACTTGCCCGTTTCATCCGTGGACACCTGGCGCAGGCGCACCCTGACCTTGGCGTGCAGCTCCACCGCACGGTTGTCATAGGCGCGGCGCACCTCGGCGATGTTCGCGAACACCATGCCGGCGCCCTTGGCATTCACCAACTCGCGCGACATGTAGTACAGGCCCAGGACGACGTCCTGGGTCGGCACGATGATCGGCTCGCCGTTGGCCGGCGACAGGATGTTGTTCGACGACATCATCAGGGCGCGGGCTTCCAGCTGCGCCTCGATCGAGAGCGGCACGTGCACGGCCATCTGGTCGCCGTCGAAGTCGGCGTTGAAGGCAGTACAGACCAGCGGATGCAGCTGGATCGCCTTGCCTTCGATCAGGGTCGGCTCGAACGCCTGGATGCCAAGGCGATGCAGGGTGGGTGCGCGGTTGAGCAGCACCGGATGCTCGCGGATGACGTCTTCCAGGATGTCCCACACCTGCCCTTCTTCACGCTCGACCAGCTTCTTGGCGGCCTTGATCGTGGTGGCTTCGCCACGGGCCTGCAGCTTGGCGAAAATGAAGGGCTTGAAGAGCTCAAGCGCCATCTTCTTCGGCAGGCCGCACTGGTGCAGCTTCAGGGTTGGACCGACCACGATGACCGAACGGCCCGAGTAGTCCACGCGCTTGCCGAGCAGGTTCTGGCGGAAGCGGCCCTGCTTGCCTTTGATCATGTCGGCCAGCGACTTCAGCGCGCGCTTGTTCGTGCCGGTGATGGCACGACCACGGCGGCCGTTGTCGAGCAGCGCATCGACCGATTCCTGCAGCATGCGCTTTTCGTTGCGCACGATGATGTCCGGCGCTGCCAGTTCCAGCAGGCGCTTGAGGCGGTTGTTTCGGTTGATCACGCGACGGTAGAGGTCGTTCAGATCCGACGTGGCGAAGCGGCCACCGTCCAGCGGCACCAGCGGACGGAGGTCCGGCGGCAGCACGGGAAGCACGGTAAGCACCATCCACTCAGGCTTGTTGCCCGACTCCAGGAACGCCTCGATCAGCTTCACGCGCTTGGTGAGGCGCTTGAGCTTGGTCTCGGAATTGGTGGAGGTGATTTCTTCCTTCAGGCGGATCACTTCGGCCGGAAGGTCGAGCGACTTCAGCAGCTCATACGCGGCCTCGGCACCCATGCGGGCATCGAACTCGTCGCCGTGCTCTTCGGTGGCTTCCAGGTACTGGTCTTCGGACAGCAGCTGGCCACGCTCCAGGGCGGTAAGGCCCGGATCGATCACCACGAACGCCTCGAAGTACAGGATGCGCTCGATGTCACGCAGCGTCATGTCCAGCATCAGGCCGATGCGCGAAGGCAGCGACTTGAGGAACCAGATGTGCGCGGTGGGGCTGGCCAGCTCGATGTGGCCCATGCGCTCGCGACGGACCTTGGCCAGGGTGACCTCGGTGCCGCACTTCTCGCAGACCACGCCACGGTGCTTCATGCGCTTGTACTTGCCGCACAGGCACTCGTAGTCCTTGACCGGACCAAAGATCGCGGCGCAGAACAGGCCGTCACGCTCGGGCTTGAACGTACGGTAGTTGATGGTTTCCGGCTTCTTCACTTCGCCGTACGACCACGAGCGGATCAGCTCCGGCGACGCCAACGCGATCTTGATCGCGTCGAAATCCGGCGTTGCACGCTGCTGGTTGAACAGATTCAGTAAGTCTTTCATGCGAAATCTCCGATGACCGCGCCGATCACTTGATCTCTTCCAGGTCGATGTCGATCGCAAGCGAGCGGATTTCCTTCACCAACACGTTGAAGGATTCCGGCATGCCCGCGGCCATCTCGTGGTTGCCGTCGACAATGTTCTTGTACATCTGGTTGCGGCCCTGGACGTCGTCCGACTTCACCGTGAGCATTTCCTGCAAGGTGTAAGCCGCGCCGTAGGCTTCCAGCGCCCACACTTCCATTTCGCCGAAGCGCTGGCCACCGAACTGCGCCTTGCCGCCCAGCGGCTGCTGGGTGACGAGCGAGTACGGGCCGGTGGAACGGGCGTGCATCTTGTCGTCGACCAGGTGGTTCAGCTTCAGCATGTGCATGTAGCCGACGGTGACCGGGCGATCGAATGCCTCGCCGGTGCGGCCGTCGAACAAGGTGGTCTGGCCCGACTCGGGCAAGTCCGCCAGCTTCAGCATGGCCTTGATCTCGGACTCGTCAGCACCGTCGAAGACCGGCGTCGCCATCGGCACGCCTGCCCTGAGGTTGGCCGCGAGGTCGAGGATCTCGGCGTCCTTGAGCGACTTCAGGTTGACCAGGCGCGTGGCACCCTCGGCACCGGCATCACCGTGGTTGTAGACCTGCTCGAGGAACTTGCGCACCTCGCCGGCCTTCTCGTTGGCTTCGAGCATGCGGGCGATCTTCTTGCCCAGGCCCTTGGCCGCCCAACCCAGGTGAACCTCGAGGATCTGCCCGATGTTCATACGCGAAGGCACGCCCAGCGGGTTCAGCACGATGTCCACCGGCGTACCGTCGGCGGAGAACGGCATGTCCTCGACGGGCACGATCATGGAGACCACGCCCTTGTTGCCGTGGCGGCCGGCCATCTTGTCGCCCGGCTGGATGCGGCGCTTCACGGCCAGGTACACCTTGACCATCTTCAGCACGCCCGGGGCGAGGTCGTCACCCTGGGTGATCTTGCCCTGCTTTTCCTTGAATCGCTTCTCGAAGTTTTCCTTGTGGCGCTTGACCTGGTCGGCCGCGCGCTCGAGGAACTCGGTGACTTCCTCGTCCTTGACGTTGACCTTGAACCAGTCGTCCTTCTTCAGCGTATCGAGGTAGGCGTTGTCGATCTCGGCGCCACGCTTGAGCCCACCGGGGCCCGAGTTGGCGACCTTGCCCAGCAGCTGCGTACGCATGCGGGCGTAGATCGCACCTTCCAGGATACGGAACTGGTCGTCGAGATCCTTGCGGATACGCTTGAGTTCGGTTTCCTCGATCTGCTTGGCGCGCTTGTCTTTCTCGATGCCGTCGCGAGTGAAGACCTGCACGTCGATGACGTTGCCGTCCATGCCAGGCGGCACGCGGAGCGACGAGTCCTTAACGTCGGAAGCCTTCTCGCCGAAGATCGCGCGCAGGAGCTTTTCTTCCGGCGTGAGCTGGCTTTCGCCCTTGGGCGTGACCTTGCCGACCAGGATGTCGCCGGCCTTCACTTCCGCACCGATGTACACGATGCCCGATTCATCCAGGCGGGCCAGCGCCTGCTCACCCACGTTCGGGATGTCGGCGGTGATTTCCTCCGAGCCCAGCTTGGTGTCACGGGCGATGCAGGTGAGCTCCTCGATATGGATCGAGGTGTAACGGTCTTCCTGCACCACGCGTTCGGAGATCAGGATCGAGTCTTCGAAGTTGTAGCCGTTCCACGGCATGAAGGCGACCAGCATGTTCTGGCCGAGCGCGAGCTCGCCAAGGTCGGTGGAGGAACCATCGGCCAGCGTGTCGCCCACGGCCACCACGTCACCGACGTTCACCAGCGGACGCTGGTTGAGGTTGGTGTTCTGGTTGGAGCGGGTGTACTTGGTGAGCGTGTAGATGTCGACGCCGGCGTCGTTGTCGCCGACTTCTTCCTCGTTCACGCGCACGACGATACGGGCGGCATCGACCTGGTCGATGACACCACCACGGCGGGCGGACACGGTGACACCCGAGTCACGCGCCACGGCGCGCTCGATACCGGTGCCGACCAGCGGTTTTTCGCTGCGCAGCGTCGGTACGGCCTGACGCTGCATGTTGGCGCCCATCAGGGCTCGGTTGGCGTCGTCGTGCTCCAGGAACGGAACGAGCGCTGCCGCCACCGACACCGTCTGCATGGGCGAGACGTCCATGTAGTTGATTTCGCTGGACGGACGAAGCTCGGACTCGCCGCGGAAACGGCAGGAGACAAAGTCTTCGAGGAACGCGCCTTCCTTGTCGAGCGGCGAGTTCGCCTGCGCGATCACGTGGTCGCCTTCCTCGATGGCCGAGAGGTAATCGACCTTGTCGGTGACCTTGCCGTTGGTGACCTTGCGATACGGGGTTTCCAGGAAGCCGTACGGGTTGGTGCGGGCATAGACGGCCAGCGAGTTGATCAGACCGATGTTCGGGCCTTCCGGCGTTTCGATGGTGCAGACGCGGCCGTAATGCGTGGGATGCACGTCGCGCACCTCGAAGCCGGCACGCTCACGGGTGAGGCCGCCCGGTCCAAGCGCCGAGACACGGCGCTTGTGGGTGACTTCCGACAGCGGGTTGTTCTGGTCCATGAACTGCGAAAGCTGCGACGAACCGAAGAACTCTTTCACCGCGGCCGCAACGGGCTTGGCGTTGATCAGTTCCTGCGGGGTCAGGCCCTCCGACTCGGCCAGCGACAGGCGCTCGCGCACGGCACGTTCCACGCGGACCAGGCCGATGCGGAAGGTGTTCTCGGCCATCTCGCCGACCGAACGCACGCGACGGTTGCCCAAGTGGTCGATGTCGTCGACGGTTCCGATACCGTTGCGGATCTCGATCAGTACCTTGAGCACGTCGAGGATGTCGGACGTGTCGCCCTGTTCCTTCACCAGGCGCTGGGATTCTTCTTCCTTGCGCTCGGAGAAGTACTTGTGGTCGTAGAGCACGCCCGGGCCGACGACGTCTTTCCGGCCGACGCGGCGGTTGAACTTCATGCGGCCCACACCCGACAGGTCGTAGCGGTCGAAGGTGAAGAACAGGTTGAAGAACAGGTTCTGCGCAGCATCCTTGGTGGGCGGCTCGCCCGGACGCATCATGCGGTAGATCTCAACCAGCGCCTCGAGCTGCGTGCGCGTGTTGTCGATGCGCAGCGTGTTCGAGATGTACGCGCCGCGATCGAGGTCGTTGACGTACAGCGTGGCGACCGTCTCGATGCCTGCCTTGCGGAAGGCTTCGAGGTTCTCGGCGGTGATCTCGTCGTTGGCCGAGGCGATGAGCTCGCCCGTGGCCTTGTCGACGATGTCGGTGGCCAGGATGCGGCCGACGGGGTAATCGTCGGGCACTTCCAGCTGGGCGATCTTCTCGCTGGCGAGCTGGCGCACGTGGCGCGCGGTGATGCGCTTGCCCGCTTCCACCAGCACCTTGCCATCGAGCATCAGGTCGAAGGTGAGGGTTTCACCGCGCAGGCGCTCGGCGACGAGGTCGAGCGTGATGCCGCCCTTCTTGCCCAGGTGGAACACGTTGTGCTCGAAGAAGATCCTCAGGATCTCTTCGTTGTTGTAACCCAGCGCGCGCAGCAGCACGGTGACCGGCAGCTTGCGGCGGCGGTCGATACGGGTGAACAGGGCATCCTTCGGGTCGAACTCGAAGTCGAGCCACGAACCACGGTAAGGAATGACGCGCGCTGAGAACAGCAGCTTGCCCGAGCTGTGCGTCTTGCCGCGGTCGTGGTCGAAGAACACGCCCGGGGAACGATGCAGCTGCGAGACGATGACGCGCTCGGTGCCGTTGATGATGAAGGTGCCGGTGTCGGTCATGAGCGGGATTTCGCCCATGTAGACCTCCTGCTCCTTGACGTATTTGACGGCCTTCTTCGAAGCCGGGCTGTCCTTGTCGTAGATGACAAGGCGCACGGTGGTGCGCAGGGGCGCACCGAAGGTCATGCCGCGGTTGCGGCACTCGCGTTCGTCGAACGCGGGTTCGCCGAGGCGGTATTCGACGTATTCAAGGGCAGCATTGCCCGAATAGCTGACGATCGGGAATACCGACTTGAGCGCGGCGTGCAGGCCGCGGTCATGACGCTGCTTGGGCGCGACCTCGTCCTGCAGGAACTCCTTGTAGGAGTCGGTCTGGATGGTCAGCAGGTTCGGCACCCCAAGTACGGGGGGACGCTTGCCGAAATCCTTGCGGATGCGCTTCTTCTCGGTAAACGAGTAGGTCATGGTGGGTACCGCCTCGGTTCGCTGTGACGCCGGTGGGTGGACACCGGCAAATGGTGAAATCGGACATCGGAGATCGGCAATAAGAAGGCCGTTGCGGCCCATTGGCGATGTCCCATGCCCGACAACATGGGGATGATTGATACGGGTACAACTTCACGGCGTTGACAACGGGCAAAGCCCGGGGGTTTTCACCCCCAGGCTCCGCTTGACGCTAAAGCGAACTGACGGCGCGCAAGGCGCCGGTTACTTCAGTTCGACAGTGGCGCCGACTTCTTCCAGGTCCTTCTTGAACTTGGCCGAATCTTCCTTCGAGACGCCTTCCTTCAGGACGCCACCGGCCTCGGTGAGGTCCTTGGCTTCCTTCAGGCCCAGGCCGGTGATGGCGCGGACAACCTTGATGACGTCGATCTTCTTCGCGCCGGCGCTGACCAGCACGACGTTGAACTCGGTCTGCTCTTCAGCGGCCGGGCCAGCGGCGGCGGCGGGGCCAGCGGCCACGGCAACCGGGGCGGCGGCGGACACGCCGAACTTCTCTTCAATGGACTTGACCAGTTCCATGACCTCAACGAGGGACATGGCGGCAATCTTTTCAACGATTTCTGCAGCGGACATGGGTTAACTCCTGGAATTTTCTAACTGGATATTTTTACGAATTGCCGTTGGCGAAGTGCCTTCAGGCCGCCTGCTTCTGGTCGCGGACCGCGCCGATCGCGCGGGCCATCTGCGACGCCGGCTCGGCCAGGACGCGCGCGAGCATGGTGGCGGGCTGAGCGAGCACACCGGCGAGCATCGCCAGTGCCTGTTCGCGGGTAGGCAGCGAGGCCAGCACGTCGACGTGGGTGCCAGGGTAAATCTGGCCACCGATCGCTACGAGCTTGGCTTTCAGCTTGTCGTTGCCTTTGGCGAATTCCTTGATCAGGCGGCCAGCGGCACCCGGGTCTTCCACCGAGAAGGCATACACCAGCGGACCGACGAGCTTGTCGGTCGCGGCGGCGTAATCCGTGCCTTCGACGGCACGGCGAACCAGGGTGTTCTTGGCTACTTTCAAGAACACGCCCGACTCGCGAGCCTTTTTGCGCAGCTCGGTGAGCTGTGCAACGGTGATACCCGCGTACTCGGCAGCAACCAGGGAATGTGCCGTGGCAGCCACGTTCGCCAGTTCGGCAACGACCTCTTTCTTTTGCGCAAGATTGAGCGCCATTGCTTTCTCCGAACCGGAATGCAATGCCATCCGGGCATTACGTTCCAAGCGTTAAACGAATCCATGCATCCTTGCCGGACCCGCCGGCATCTTTCGATGCCGCCTTGGTGGCCGTTCCAGGTAAACCTGTCCGGGCGACACCATCTGCGCAGGCCGTTGTTCCTTTCCAAGCGAACGTCAATTACAGGGGCAAGCCCCAACCTGCGGTCTTTGACGGCGGCCCCTTTCGGGACTGCCCTCAAATGGGCCGCAGCGCCGATACCGGCGCTGCGGCATGAAGCGAATTACTTGGCGGCGGAAGCCAGGCTGGACGGATCCACCGGCACGCCGACGCCCATCGTGCTGCTGAGTGCAACCTTCTGCACGTACTGGCCCTTGGCTGCGGCGGGCTTGGCCTTGAGCAGATCCGCGATCAGCGCGTTCAGGTTGTCGGCCAGCTGCGAGGCCTCGAACGTGGACTTGCCGATGGTGGCGTGGATGATGCCGCCCTTGTCGTTGCGGAACTTGACCTGGCCGGCCTTGGCGTTCTTCACGGCCGTGGCGACGTCGGCGGTGACCGAGCCATCCTTCGGGTTCGGCATCAGGCCACGGGGACCGAGCACCTGGCCGAGCTTGCCGACGACGCGCATGGCGTCGGGGGTGGCGATGACGCGGCCGTAGTTGAGGTCGCCCGCCTGCATCTTCTCGGCGAGGTCGTCCATGCCCACGGCGTCGGCGCCGGCGGCCAGGGCCGCTTCAGCCTTCTCGCCCGGCGGCACGAACACGGCCACGCGGACGGTCTTGCCGGTGCCGTGCGGCAGCAGCGAGGAACCGCGGACGCCCTGGTCGGACTTCTTCGCGTCGATGCCCAGGCGGACGGCGACGTCCACGGACTCGGCGAACTTGGCCTTGGCATTGTCCTTGACGATCTTCAGGGCTTCGTCGAGGGAGTAGTTCTTGCCCAGCTGGACGGCGGCCGTCGCGGCCTTCATGCGCTTGGTGATCTTTGCCATGTCTTAACCCTCCACTACCAGGCCCATGGAACGCGCGCTGCCGGCGATCGTGCGCACGGCGGCATCCAGGTCGGCGGCCGTGAGGTCGGCGTCCTTGTTCTTGGCGATTTCTTCGAGCTGGGCGCGGGTGACCTTGCCCACCTTGTCGGTGTTCGGCTTGGACGAACCCTTGGCGGTGCCGGTGAGCTTCTTCAGCCAGTACGTGGCCGGGGAAGTCTTCATGGCGAAGGTGAAGCTGCGATCGGAATAGGCGGTGATCACCACGGGGACCGGCGCGCCGGGCTCCATCTTCTGCGTGGCGGCATTGAAGGCCTTGCAGAATTCCATGATGTTCAGGCCGCGCTGGCCCAGGGCCGGACCCACGGGCGGCGACGGGTTGGCCTGGCCGGCCTTGACCTGCAGCTTGATGTAACCGGTGACTTTCTTTGCCATCTTTAGTTTCCTCGCGAGTGCAGGCGCCGATGAGGCTCCTCGCTTCTAAGCCATTCCTGGCAGGTTCGGGCCCGCGTCCATGGCGGAGCCCCTAAACACGGACACGCCGGGGCATGAGCCGCCAGCGTGAACCGGGCATTATAGGCATCCGGCGGCCTTAGTGCAAATCGCGTGCCGGATGCGTGGATCGCCGCCCTTGGCTGCGAAAAGTCAGGCCTTCTCGACCTGGCCGAATTCCAGTTCTACCGGGGTAGAACGACCGAAAATGAGCACGGCCACGCGCAGGCGGCTCTTTTCGTAGTTGACTTCCTCGACCACGCCATTGAAGTCGTTGAAGGGGCCTTCGGTGACACGGACCATTTCGCCCGGCTCGAACAGCACCTTGGGACGGGGCTTTTCCACGCCTTCGCGGACGCGGCTGAGGATGGCGTCGGCCTCGGAATCCTTGATGGGCAGCGGACGATCGGCGGTGCCGCCGATGAAGCCCATGACCTTCGGGGTTTCCTTCACCAGGTGCCAGCATTCGTCGTCGATCCGCGGGCCCTTGCCCTCGGTATCGGTTTCGATCTGCACCAGGACATAACCCGGGAAGAACTTGCGCTCGCTGCGGCGCTTCTGGCCGCCGCGCATTTCGATCACTTCTTCCGTGGGCACCAGGACTTCGCCGAAACGCTCTTCCATCGACTCGCGCTTGATGCGCTCGTCAAGGGCGCGCTTGACCTGGTGTTCGAAACCGGAATAGGCGTGAACAACGTACCAGCGGAGGCTCATGCCTTACCTCAATGTCCGAGTTTGAGCAGCCAGTCGAGCACGATCGCCTTAAACAACCAGTCGATCATGCCTACCAGCAGCGACAGGATGATCACCACGACGATGATCACACCAGTAGTCTTGAGCGTCTCTTCCTTCGTCGGCCAGACGACCTTGCGAAGTTCGAATTGCGACTCGGAAAGAAAATGACGGAGCCTGCGGCCCGGGCCGGTAAATGCCCCGATGGCGCCGGAAATGATGATCGCGGCGAGCACGCCGACCACGCGCGCCAGCTGCGGCGCCTGCCCGTAATAGTAGAACCCGACGATGCCGGCGACCAGCACGATGCCGGCAAGCACCAGCTTGGCGGCATCCGCGGCACCCATGCCCCGGGCTTGTTCGGCCTTGGTATTCATGCGCTTGGGCCGCCGAACCGCGCCTTGTTGGCCACGAATCGCCCGCCTTCATTCCTCGATATGGCACGCCAGGAGGGACTCGAACCCCCAACCTGCGGTTTTGGAGACCGCTGCTCTGCCAATTGAGCTACTGGCGTACGTCTATAAACCTTTAACGCGACGGCGAGCGATGCTGGCACCGCTCGCCGATCGACCTTTTCCAGCCCCGGGGACAGGCCCCGGGGCCGCATAGCTTACTTGAGAATCTTGGCAACCACACCCGCGCCGACGGTACGACCGCCCTCGCGGATGGCGAAACGCAGGCCGTCGTCCATGGCGATCGGGTGGATCAGCGTGACTACCATCTTCACGTTGTCGCCCGGCATCACCATTTCCACGCCCTCCGGCAGCTCGCAAGCGCCGGTGACGTCGGTGGTGCGGAAGTAGAACTGCGGGCGGTAACCCTTGAAGAACGGGGTATGACGGCCACCCTCGTCCTTCGACAGCACGTACACCTC
>NZ_DATHFX010000508.1:0-5418 GCF_035317885.1 Pinirhizobacter sp. | reverse complement strand
CGAGTACGCCCCGCGCCTGCTCACCATCAAGATCCACCCGGACAAGATCCGCGAAGTCATCGGCAAGGGCGGCGCCACCATCCGCTCGATCACCGAAGAAACCGGCACCACCATCGACATCACCGACGACGGCAACGTCGTCATCGCATCGGTCAACCGCGAAGCGGCCGAAGCCGCCCGCAAGCGCATCGAGCAGATCGTCTCGGACGTCGAGCCGGGCCGCATCTACGAGGGCAAGGTCGCCAAGCTGATGGACTTCGGCGCGTTCGTGACCATCATGCCGGGCAAGGACGGCCTGGTGCATGTGTCGCAGATCTCCTCCGAGCGTGTCGAGAAAGTCTCCGACAAGCTGAAGGAAGGCGATCTCGTCAAGGTCAAGGTGCTGGAAGTAGACAAGCAGGGCCGCATCCGCCTGTCGATGAAGGCTGTCACCGAAGACGAAGCCGCCGTCTAACGACGGTTGCCTCCCGGTAAAAGGAAAGCCCGGCCTCGCAAGATGCCGGGCTTTTCGTTTGTTAGCATATGATTTTCGAGACATGATCACTCCATGACACGGCCCGCTCCCGATTTCCTCGATGCCTACCAGTCGCTGCTGCGCGACGGCTGGGAAACCTGGCTACGCCAGGTCGACCCCAAGGCCACGCCCGGCATGGACGAAAAGGCTGCTGTGGCACGCATGCTCGATGGCATCGACGATTACACCCGATGGCTTGAGTCAAATATCGCCAGTGTTTCCAAGGCGGCACCAGGGACGCCGGCGTGGATACCGCCGCCCGCGCTTGCCCAGTGGTCGGGTGATGACTCCCAGCAGCGCTTCCAGGCCTGGTTGCTTGCCACGCGGGAATGGCTGGGCGACCCGGCGGGCAGCTCGAACGCCGCTGCCCAGGCCGACCAGCGGGCCCTGTTCGAGGCGCTTGCCGACCTCGCCGCCAAACAGCAGCGTTACCAGGCCCTGCTGGGCCAGGTGCAGGCACGGGGCCTCGCCTCGCTGCAACAGCGGATGGCGGGCGCGGGAAAGGGTGATGTGCCCACGATGCGTTCGCTCTACGACGCCTGGGTGGAAGTGGTCGAGGAGGCCTATAACGACGCTGCCCTGTCGGGAGAATTCAGCGAGGCTTATGGCGCCCTGGCCAATGCCCAGGTGCGGGTGCGCACGATGCAGCAAGACCAGTTTGCCCGCGTCGGTGAGCAGATGGGCATCCCCAGTCGCGGCGACCTCGACGCGCTGTCCCGCGGCATCCAGGACCTGCGGCGCGAAGTGGCTTCCCTTCGTGCGCAGGTCGCCACGGTGACGCCGGGCGTGGGGCCAGCATCTCCTTCGGCGAAGAAGGGAACCACGCGGGCGAGGCCAGCGGCGAAGGCCACGTCGGCGAAGAAGCCGGCGGGCAAGGCCAAGCGCTGAGCATGGATCTTCCCTTTCCAATCGATCCTGAGCGCCTGCACGAGGAACTGGCCGCGTTCCAGCGCAAGATTGTCAACGGCCTGGCTACATGGCGACAGCCTGGGCCGGTGAGTTACGGCAGTACGCCGCGTGAGGCCGTATACCGCGAAGACAAGCTCACGTTATGGCATTTCCGCGGCGAAGAACCACCGACGGCCAGGACGCCGCTGTTGGTCTGCTACGCCCTGGTCAACACGCCGTGGATGGTGGACCTGCAGGACGACCGCTCGCTGGTGCGCAACCTGCTGGCGCAGGGCGAGGATGTGTACCTGATCGACTGGGGCTTTCCCGATGCCGCTGATCGCTGGCTGGACCTGGAAGACTACATCCTGGGCTACCTGGACCGTTGCATCGACGTGGTACGCGGGCGGCACGGCAAGGAGCCATTGAACCTGCTGGGTATCTGCCAGGGCGGTACGTTCTCCCTTTGCTACACGGCGCTGCATCCGGAAAAGGTCCGCAACCTCATCACCATGGTCACGCCGGTCGATTTCCATGCGGGTGACAGCATGCTGTCGCACTGGGCGCGCAACATCGACATCGACGCCATGGTGCACAGCTTCGGCAATATCCCCGCCGAACTGATGAACCATGTGTTCCTGACGCTCAAGCCGTGGCGGCTGATGCAGCAGAAGTACGTCGGCATGGTGGACATCCTGGACAAGCCGGCGGACGTGGCCAACTTCCTGCGCATGGAAAAATGGATCTTCGACTCGCCCGACCAGGCGGGCGAAGCCTTTCGCCGGTTTACCACCGATTTTTTCCAGGCCAACAAGCTGGTGAAGGGCCAGGTGATGCTAGATGGGCGGCGCGTGGATCTTGCCACCCTGACCAAACCGATTCTCAACATCTATGCCGAACTCGATCACCTGGTGCCCCCGGCATCGTCCCTGGCCCTGCGCGATGCCACGGGAAGTGCCGATTACAGCGAACTTGCTTTCAAGGGTGGCCATATCGGCATTTATGTTTCCGGTCGCGCCCAACGCGAGGTGCCCCCGGCCATCCACGACTGGCTACGGGTACGCTGATCGATCGCCCAATGGCGCTAGAGCGAGATCAGCTCGATGCGGTACATTTTGAGGATCTCAGTGGGCGAGCTGCTGCCCGCGCGCTGCGCGCGAACGAGGATGGAGAATCGCCGCGCGCCAGGACTGGATCCGGCCAGGCACTTGCTCATGCCATCGGCTATGCCAATCTTCAGCTGCCCACGATGCTTCATATCGCCCGGGCGGCGCGCCCCCATGGAACCAAAGAATGACGCATGCCCACAGTGCACGAGCTCGCTCGAGGAGTCGTCGTCGATCTTGATGTCAACCTTGAAGTGCCAGGCGGCCGGGTCTTCGGGACGATCCAGGTCGATCACGATGGCCGTCGGGTAGTTTCGTTCGAAAGCGTCGCAGGCGAGCAGCCCTGGCTCGACACTGGCCATGACGCTGCCATTGATCGCGAGGTCCGTGGATTTCAGCTGGCACCCGAACATCGCCGGCCACGCAGCATTGGCCGGCCGCGATAGTGCGGTGGGAATGGGCGTCGATGCCTGGAAGGTGTAACCGAGCTCCCTGCTGCTGACGTAGTCCCCGGCAATGCTGTTGACCATTTTGCCATTCTCGTCGCAGAAGAACAGGAAAGGCTCGTTGCGCCACGCTGCGGGGCCGTCCTGGGAGATAAGTCCCTGGCGCTGCATCCAGACGTCCCAAAGCCGGTCGACGTTGCAGTGATGAAGCCAGAACGTCGGATCGCTCCCTGACAGCATGTCACCCATGTAGCCACCCACCGCGTCATGGACGAGGTCATGCGGCTGGCTTTCGAGCATGCCGGGCGTGCCACCCATATTGCTGTGCTGGGCGACCAGGCTTCCGCCGAACTCGAACAAGGTGGGTGGCGCCAGTGCGTTGATCAGGGTGGGAAGCGAAACCGCATCGCGGGCGACAGGGGGTAGCTGGCGGTTGCCGGCACCGATCTTGCGCCTGGTGCCCGGACAAAAATAGGCGTGAACAGCCGCCCAGAACATCTCGAAGTTGGCGAAACCGCGCTGTTCGAGCTGGACGCGCTGCTGTTGGGTGAGGCCCTTCCAGAACGTTTCCATCGGTTTGCGGAACTTAAGATCGAAGGTTGGGAAGTCGTGGATAAAACCTTGGGTGTTTGTATCGAGCACGTCGCCGCCGAAGAGCGCCGCTGGCATTTCCGGAGCGCTTGTCCAGTCCCAATAAGGTAGTGCGAACGACGGTTTCTTCAGGAGTCTGCGCGCAATGGATTCGAACCAGTAGATATAGCCTCGATGCCAGGGCAAAAACCACGCATTGCCGTGTGGGCAATCCAGCACGTGGACCAACGCTTGTCGATACCAGTTGCGCGGGTCTTCCGGGGGGAGTGCCAGCATCGCGGCGACTGCCTGGCGCAGGTCGTTGATCACGGTTTCGCTGCCGAAGGCGTTCACGTGCAGGCGTTGGAGCATGGGATTGGTGGCTATCGGGTTGCTGGCAGGTGTAGCCGGACCTTGCCCGCGCAGGTTGCTAGCCAGGGCGGGTAGTGCCGGCAATGCCGCACCCGCGGCAAGCAGCGTGGCGCTACGGGTGAGGAACTTTCGTCGCGAGTCACGATTGTCGTTTCCGTTCGCGTTCATCGGATGTCATCCTTGTCGGTGGGGCCGAAAAATGATGCCACGGCACATGCAACGGCATTTCCCCATTTCGCGTCAGTGGCCGCTGATTTCCCCGTAGGCGGCAAGGCAGTGGGTAAGCGCAGGACGATCGCGCATAATGCGGGGATGAACTCCACCGCCCACGATTCCATCCGCGCCGTGCAGTGGTACGGCGACCACCTGCGCCTCCTCGACCAGAGGAAGCTGCCTGCGCAGTCGGTCTGGATCGACTGTCGGGAGGCCAGTGACGTCACCGCGGCGATCAAGGACCTCGCCGTTCGCGGCGCTCCCGCCATCGGCATCGCCGCGGCATGGGGCGTGGTCCTGGCCGCGCGCGTTGGCGAACCGATGCCCGCGGCCATGGCCATGTTGCGGGCGGCCCGGCCCACGGCGGTCAATCTGATGTGGGCGCTGGACCGCATGAAATCGCGTCTGGATGCCGGTGCCGACGCTGCGGCACTCCAGGCCGAAGCCCAGGCCATCCAGGACGAAGACCTCGCCGCCAACCGGCGCATGGGCGAACTCGGCGCGGCCCTGATCACCCCGGGTTCGGGCGTGATGACCCATTGCAACACCGGTTCGCTGGCCACGGCGGGTTTCGGCACCGCCCTGGGCGTGATTCGCGCCGGCGTTTCCGCAGGCCGCATCGCCCAGGTGTTCGCGGGCGAGACGCGCCCTTGGCTGCAAGGTGCGCGCCTTACCATGTGGGAACTGGTCAACGACGGCATTCCCGCGCGGCTGGTGGCCGATTCGGCCGCTTCGCACCTGATGAAGTCCGGCGCGGTGCAGTGGGTCGTGGTGGGCGCCGACCGCATCGCCGCCAATGGCGACACCGCCAACAAGATCGGCACCTACCAGCTCGCCATTGCCGCCAGGCACCATGGCGTGAAGTTCATGGTGGTGGCGCCGTCCACCACGGTCGACATGGCTACCGCCGACGGCGACGACATCGAGATAGAACTGCGCGATGCTACCGAACTGTTGTCGATGTCGGGAACGCGCACGGTGGTAGAAGGGGCCGAGGCCTGGAACCCGGTATTCGATGTTACCCCGGCCGCCCTGATCGATGCCCTGGTCACCGAGCGCGGCGTGATTGAACTTCCGGACGCTTCGAAAATGCAGGCCGTCTTCGGCGGATGACCCGCCTGCGCCAGGAACTGATGGGTTTCGCGGCAGGGGGCCTGCTTGGACTGGCCATCGATGCATCCGTCGTGCAGGCGCTGGTGGCCTGGGCGGGTTGGCACGTGTATCCGGCCCGCGCGGTGTCGTTCACTTTCGCCGCCAC
This sequence comes from Pinirhizobacter sp., assembly GCF_035317885.1. Classification (GTDB taxonomy): domain Bacteria; phylum Pseudomonadota; class Gammaproteobacteria; order Xanthomonadales; family Rhodanobacteraceae; genus Pinirhizobacter. The sequence goes on along the minus strand of NZ_DATHFX010000508.1, from coordinate 51 downwards.
TTTCACCTGGTGGTGGAACCGCCACGTCACCTTTCGTCATCGCCACAGCGG
>NZ_DATHFX010000507.1:0-2989 GCF_035317885.1 Pinirhizobacter sp. | reverse complement strand
TTCCACGCCAACTCCACCGCGGCCGATTCGCTGGCGGCGGGCGCGGAGTCTGTTGCTATTGGTCCGGAAACCACGGTGAACGGCGACAACGGTATCGGCATGGGCAACGGCGCGATCGTGCAACAGACAGCGCCAGGTGGTACCGCGATCGGCCAGGCCGCGACGGTGAACCTCGCCGACGGCGTGGCACTGGGCACCAACGCCACGTCCAATGGCATCCAGGCGATGGCCCTGGGCGCGGGCACGCAAGCCGCGTTCGCGGGCAGCGTGGCCCTGGGCGCAGGTTCGGTGACGGACGCACCGGTCGGTACCACGGGCACAACCCTTTTCGGCACCAGTTATTCGTTTGCCGGTACTACGCCTGGGTCGACGGTGAGCGTGGGCGCGGTGGGTGCAGAGCGCACCATCACCAACGTGGCGGCGGGTCGGATCAGTGGCAGCAGTACGGATGCCATCAACGGCTCACAGCTGTTCGCCACCAATCAAACGCTGGAACAGTTGGGGTCCCAGATCATCAACCTCTCCAACACCATCAACAACTTCCCTCCGGGAGGCGGCTCGACCACCAACAGCACCTACCAGACCAGCACGAACAATACCTCGACGGCTTCCGCCACTGGTGACAATTCAACCGCGGCCGGCGCCGGATCCACGGCATCGGGCAACAACAGCACCGCGGTCGGTGCCGGATCTACTGCCAGCGGCGACAACAGCGTTGCCATCGGCGCAGGTTCCGTGGCCAACAGCAGCAACACCGTATCGGTTGGCTCTACGGGCCATGAGCGAACCGTCACCAACGTTGCCAACGGGGTGAACCCCACTGATGCGGTGAATGTGGGCCAGCTCGGCGATGCCATCAACGAGGCCAAGAACTGGTCGAAGGATTACGTCGATCAAAAGTTCCAGAGCGTAGACAACGATCTTAACCGCATCGGGAACCGCGCCAATGCGGGCATCGCCGCGGCCATGGCGATGGCAAGCCTTCCCCAGGCATACCAGCCGAACCAGAGTTCGGCCGCCGCCGCCGTGGGTTCGTTCCACGGCGAGACCGGCGTTGCCGTCGGCGTATCGACCATCACCGAAAGCGGCCGCTACGTGTTCAAGCTCAATGCCACCACCAATTCGCGCGGCGACGCTGGCGCGGGCATTGGTGCGGGTGTGGTCTGGTAATTGGCGCGGACCAGCACGGCAGTGCCGGTTTGTCCTGACGAATGCATCAAGGAGTCTTTAGACATGCGCAATTCATGGAAATCTTTCATCGTGGCGTCCGTTACCACGCTCGCACTCGCCGCGTGCGGCAATGTCAGCCATGGCGTGGCGAAGGATGGTCGCTCCGCCAGCGAACTGTTGTGGCCGTCGCCCGACACCGTTACCCCCATGCATAAGGGCGGTACCTTCCCGAACCTGGCCAACCTGCGGCAAATGCGGCCGGGCCTCAACAAGCAGCAAGTATCGGACCTGATCGGCTATCCACATTTCAGCGAAGGCGTATGGGGCATACACGAGTGGAACTACGTGTTCAACTTCCGGCGGCCGGGCAGCGATGAAGTGACGGTGTGCCAATACAAAGTGCTGTTCGACGACGGCAAACTGGCGGAGAGTTTCTACTGGAAGCCGGAGTCCTGCGCGGCGTTGATTGAAGAGCCAAAGCCAGTTCCTGTTCCCCAGCCCAGGGATGAGAAACCCCAGAACTTCACGCTCTCCGCCGACGCGCTGTTCCCGTTCAACAAGGGTGATGTGGCGGACATCAAGCCTGAGGGGAGGAGGGCGCTGGCGAATATGGCGGCGGAACTGCGCAAGCATGTCGATCAGGTTCGGAGTATCCATGTGATCGGATACACCGACCGCCTTGGCAGCGTCGCCTACAACCAGCGCCTGTCCGAGCGCCGGGCGAACGCCGTGAAAGCTGCCCTGGTAGAAGAGGGGCTGCCATCGACGAAGATCGTGGCCGAAGGAAGGAGCGAGCGCGATGCGGTGAAGGATTGCCCGGACGGTCCCCACGCCCAGTTGGTGGCGTGCCTTGCCCCTAATCGGCGCGTCGAAGTAACGACCGAGCAGTAATCGGGCGTTGCTCCAGCGGCGAGTGAACTCGATCGCCGCTGGAGCGTACCCGGAGCCGCAAATGCTTGCGAAAAGGGAAGAGTCGAATTAAGAAATATCACTTGCAACTTTCCAAATTCTCTCGCTAAAGTGGCTTGCATTCCGTGCGAGGGCGCGCGATTTTTGCCCGCCTTGCGCTCGAGTCCAGCTACTCGGGGATCACCATGCGGGGGAAAGTCTGCTGGAAGGAAGGCCATGTCGTAGTAGAAGTCCTCACGCAGGCCACTCGTTACAACACCTGGGAATGGACTCGCGAATTTCGCGCGTCGTAGCATCGAATTTTCCGCGCTTACTATGAATCGACCTGAGCGATTTCATGCGGCAGCCCGTCCTCTCGTCGATGCCTCTGCCTCATGCAGATAGGTCGTCAGCCCATCCTTCGACGCTGGAACGGCATTGAGCAACATCACTGCGCTGACCTGTCCGCGATGGCCTATGCCGTGGGTGATCACGTGCATGAGCATTTCTTCGCGTGACATGCGGCCAGGTTTGCCGTCCGTGAACAGGAAGTCGATCCGCTCCCCCAACTGGTCGCGATCAAGAGCCGAGACATAGGTTGAAGCGACCGCTCGCATTCTGGTCAAGGAAGGCTTCGACAAGGCCAGCACCAACAGCATCGCGGAAGTGGCCGGGGTGAGCGTGGGGTCGCTGTACCAGTATTTCCCCGGCAAGGAAGCACTCGTTACCGCCGTCAGCGAGCGCCACAAGCTTCAGATCATGCAAACGGTCCGGGGCGAACTGGCGGAGGTTCTGGCCTTGCCGGTAGAGAAGGGGGTGCGCAGGATCGTCGCCCTTGCGGTTAAAGCCCATCGTGTCGATCCCAAGCTGCATCTTGTACTCGCGGAGCAGATTCCACGCGTGGGCAAGCTCGAAGAACTGGGTGCATTCA
>NZ_DATHFX010000506.1:0-6438 GCF_035317885.1 Pinirhizobacter sp. | reverse complement strand
ATCTGGGGCCTCGGTGCGAAGCGCTGGGGCGGCATCCGTCGCCACCCAGCCGTGGCGATCTTACACGGGTGCGGTTTCGTCGGCTGTGCGCGCCTTCACCGGGCGGTCGCGGCGCAGGCGCGAGAAAATCCAGCTGGCGGCCAGCGTGAGGGCTGCCAGGATCAGGATCGAGCAGCGGAAGGCGTGCACGTATTGCGCGGGCTCGTGCCCGCCCAGGAAGGCTTCCATCAGCAGCGAAGCCAGCGCGATGCCGAAGCTCATCGACAGGTACTGTGCCGTGGAGGCCATGGACGAAGCCATCGACGCGTGGCTGACGTCCAGGTCGACATAGGCCAGCGTGTTCATCGAGGAATACTGCAGTGACATGAAAGCGCCGTAGACGAAGACCTGCAGCGCGATCACCACCAGCGGCGTCTGCGGGCCGACCAGGGTGAAAGACGCCAGCATCAGCGCCACGGCCACCGTGTTGCCGAGCAACAGGCGCCGGTAGCCCAGCCGAAGCAGCAGGCGGTTCACCACCCACTTCACGGCGATGGCGCCCAGCGCCTGGGGCACCATCATCAGGCCCACCACGCTTGGCGACCACCCACAGCCCAGCTGCAGGAAAAGCACCAGCAGCAGGAACATGCCGGAAACACCCAGCCGGGTGAAGAGGTTGCCTGCCAATGCCACGGCCACGCTGCGCACCTTGAGCAGTTTCAGGTCTGTCACCGGGAATTCAGTGCGGCGTGAATGCAGCACGTAAAGGATCCCCAGCAGCACTGCCGCGGTTGCCCACAGCGCCACCTTGCCCCATTCACCCACCCCGCCGGCTTTCTCCGAGGCCAGCAACAGCAGGGCGGAGGCCCCAGCGAACAGGACAAAACCCAGGATGTCGAAACGGCGCGATTCGGTGAGGCGGTAGTCGGGCATCTGCCGGCGGTTCAAATACATCCCCAGCAGGCTGACCGGCACGTTGATCAGGAAGATCGCCCGCCACGAGGTGTACTGCACCAGCACGCCGCCCAGCAGGGGGCCCAGCACCGAGCCGATCAGCCCGAAGGTGGCCACGGTGGCCATCGACGAGACGAAATCCTTGCGGTCGATGGTACGTACCAGCACGTAGCGCCCGACCGGCATCAGGGCCGCGCCGCCCAGGCCCTGGACCACGCGCGCGGCCACCAGCTGGGGCAGGGACTGCGCCAGGCCGCACAGCAGCGAACCGAGCGCGAACACGCCGATGGCGGCGCCGAATACCCTGCGCGTGCCGAAGCGGTCGCACAGCCAGGGGCTGGCCGGGATGAAGATGGCCAGGGTGAGCACGTAGGTGGTGAGGGCGCTGCGCATGGACAGCGGGGTGACGGCCAGCGCCGAGGCGATGCCCGGCACGGCGGTGTTGACGATGGTGGAATCGAGCGCCTGCATGAAGAAGGCTGCGGCCACCAGCCAGATCAAGCCCTTGTATCCTGCCTTCGCGCTGGCCGTGGCCGCGGTGGCTACAGTGGCAGGCGTGGGGGCCGGCGGGACTTTCAGGCTGTCAGGCATTGGCGGCATTATACCTTGCGTGGAGAAGTTCCCGGTCTTGTTGACGACCGTTCACAACCCCATGGTTATGCTGTTTTCACCTTTTTTCAGCTTCCCACGCCGGGGCAAAGACGTGCCGGCGCGTTACCCCTTGGAGCACGCATGGACAGGAAACCGAGCATCACCATCACCGAGCGCGACATGGACGGCATCGAGGCCCTTCTCGACCGCCAACCCGTGGCCGAAAGCGAGCGTTATGCCGCGCTTCGCGCGGAGCTTGCGCGCGCCCGCCTGGTGGAAGTGGGCAAATTGCCGAAGAACACCGTGGCGATGAACTCCACCGTGACCTTCGAGGACGAGGAATCGGGCCATGAGAGCCGCCTCACCCTGGTCTATCCGCCCATGGCCGGCGGCCCTGACACGCTGTCCATCCTGGCCCCTGTGGGTTCGGCGCTGATCGGCCTGAAGGTGGGCCAGCATATCGCCTGGCCGATGCCCGACGGTCATTCACGCTCGCTTCGCGTATTGAAGGTCGACTACCCGGCCGAGGCCGCGCACCGGTAACATCCTGTCGGTTAGCCACGCCGAGCCCACGCATGACAGCACCTGCACCTCCTGCCGACGTCCTGGCCCGCGCCGAGGAGCTGCGGGCACGCATCGAGGATGCCAACTACCGGTACCACGTGCTCGACGACCCGGCGATCGCCGATGCCGACTACGACCGGCTGTTGCGCGAACTCGATGCGCTGGAGGAAGAGCATCCCGCACTCGCCCGCGACGACTCGCCCACCCGGCGGGTCGGCGCCCGCGCCCACGGCGGATTCGCCGAGGTCAAGCACCGGTTGCCGATGCTCTCGCTCGGCAACGCCTTCCAGGACGACGGCGACACCGACGAAACCCGGTACAAGGACGTCGCCGACTTCGAGCGGCGCATCGAACAGACGCTCGGCCGCCGCGAGCCGGTATTTTCGGTGGAACCGAAGCTCGATGGCCTGGCCATCAGCCTTCGCTACCAGCAGGGCGTGTTCGTGCAGGGCGCCACGCGCGGCGATGGCGCCACGGGTGAGGACGTCACCGCGAACCTGCGCACAGTGAAGGCCATCCCGCTGCGCTTGCGAGGCGAGGGCTACCCCGCAGTGCTGGAAGTGCGTGGCGAGGTGGTGATGCCGCGCGCCGCTTTTGCCGCCTTCAACGAACGCGCGCTGGCCTCGGGCGAAAAGCCGCTGGCCAATCCGCGCAATGGCGCGGCCGGTTCGCTGCGCCAGCTCGATCCCGCGATCACCAAGAAACGCCCGCTCACTTTCTTCGCCTACGCCACCGGCATCGTCGAGGGCGGCGAGCTTCCTGCCACGCACTCCGCTACCTTGCAGAAGCTGCGCGAGTGGGGCTTTCCGGTATCACCGGAGGTGTCCACGGCCAAGGGCTTCAAGGGACTGATTGCGTACTACAAGCGCATCGGCACCCGGCGCGACAACCTGCCCTACGACATCGACGGCGTGGTCTACAAGCTCGACGATTACGCCGGCCAGCGCGAGATGGGCTTCGTTTCGCGCGCCCCGCGCTGGGCGCTGGCGCATAAATTCCCCGCCCAGGAACAGACCACCCGCGTGGAGGCGATCGAGATCCAGATCGGCCGCACGGGCGCCGCCACTCCCGTAGCGCGTCTTGCGCCGGTGCAGGTGGCCGGGGTGACGGTGACCAACGCCACCTTGCACAACGCCGACCAGGTGGCGCGGCTGGACGTGCGCGTGGGCGACGGCGTGATCGTTCGCCGGGCGGGCGATGTCATTCCCGAGGTCGTACGCGTGGTAGAGGACATGCGGCCGAAAGGCACGCATCCCTGGACCATGCCCTCGACGTGCCCCGTCTGCGGATCGGCGCTGCTGCGCGAGGAGGGCGCCGCCGCTTTCCGCTGCTCCGGTGGCCTGGTGTGCGCCGCGCAAAGAAAGGAAGCGCTCATCCACTTCGCCTCGCGCCGCGCGATGGACATCGACGGCCTCGGCGACCGCTTCATCGATGGCCTGGTGGAGCTGGGCATCGTGCATACGCCGGCCGACCTCTACGACCTCACCGTCAAGCGTTTCGTCGACATGAAACAGCAGCTGGACGAACGCGACGGCACGGTGCCCGAGACGGTACGCCAGGGCAAGATCGCCACGCGCTGGGCTGAAAACCTCGTCGAATCGATCCAGCGCAGCAAGCAGACGACACTGCCCAGGTTCCTGTTCGGCCTGGGCATCATGCATATCGGAGAAAGCACGGCCAAGACGCTCGCCAACTGGCTTGGCGACCTTGAGCGCATCCGTCATACACCAGCTTCGGTACTGCGTGTGCTTCCGGATATCGGCCACGAAGTGGCCAAGTCGATCGAAGCCTTCTTCGCCCAGGAAGGCAACCAGCGCGTGGTCGATGCACTGGTTGACCGGAAAGGCGCGAATATCACCTTCAGTGATGAGTCCACGCCGTCGCCAGCATTGCGTGAGCGATTGGGCATGTCGGTGCTGCTGGATTCGTTGAACGTCAACAAGCTCGGACCCAAGGCCACGGCGCTGCTGGCCCAGCATTTTCCGACGTCGGCGAAATTGATAGCCGCCGGCGAAAGTCACTGGATCACCGCCGGCCTCAACGCGGCGGCGGCTGCAAATCTCGCGGCCGCGCTGGCATCGAAGGAAACACGCCAGGACCTTGGCAACGCCGAGAAAGCCATGCAAACGTTGTTGGCCGCCATCCCGGCAAGAGCTGAAGCTGCCAGCCTGCCGCTGGAGGGCCAGACCATCGTGCTCACCGGCAGCCTGCAGGCGCTGGGCCGCGACCGCGCCACGGAATTGCTCGAATCACTCGGCGCCAAGGTGTCCGGCTCGGTATCAAAAAAAACCACGGTGGTGTACGCCGGCGAGGCGGCGGGATCCAAACTCGCCAAGGCGGCCGAACTTGGTGTCCCGGTAAAAGAAGAGGGCGACCTGCTGGCTCTGCTGGCCTCGCACGGACTGGAGCCATAAGTGAACGTACTTCGGGAGAAACTGGCGCGGCGTGCGTCGCTTCATGCGTTTATCCGGGCTTTCTTCGGTGCCCGCAACGTGCTGGAAGTGGAAACCCCGGTATTGTCGGCCGCCGGCAATACCGATCCGAACATCCAGAGCTTCTGCACGCAGTTCACCGGCCACGTCGATGCCGGCCCGCGCGAACGGTGGATGCGCACATCGCCAGAATTCCCTTTGAAGAGATTATTGGCGGCAGGATCCGGCGACATCTACGAACTCGGCCGGGTGTTCCGAAACGGCGAAGCGGGTGGGCGCCACAATCCGGAATTCTCCATGCTGGAGTGGTACCGGGTGGGGTTCGACCACCTGCAACTGGCCGATGAAGTGGTTGAACTGGTGCGCGAGGCCCTGGCGCTGAAAGGGCGCGAGGCCGAAGTGCTTGTCGTCAGTTATCGCGAGTTGTTCCGCAGCGAACTGGGCGTGGACGCCTTGCTTGACGACATCGGGCAACTGCAGCCGCCGCTGGCGGGTTTCGGTATCGACGCGGAAGGACTCACGCGGGACGACTGGCTGGACCTGTTGATGACCCATCTGTTGCAGCCGCGCTTTCCGCGCGACCGCATCACCGTGGTCGTCGACTATCCGGCCAGCCAGTGCGCGCTGGCGCGCGTGCGGCGCGGCGATCCCCCGGTAGCCGAACGGTTCGAGGTTTACCTCGGGCCGATCGAGCTTGCCAACGGTTACCATGAACTCAACGATGCCGCCGAACAACGAGCGCGCTTTGAGCGCGACACCCGCATTCGGCGGGATCGCGGCCAGCACGAATTGCCGATGGACGAAGCCTTGCTGGCCGTACTCGACAGCTTGCCCGATTGCGCGGGCGTAGCGCTGGGCGTCGAGCGCCTGATGATGTGCCTGGAAGATTCCCATGCCATCGCCGATGTGCTGGCCTTTCCATTCGACCAGGCTTGAGTTGAATCTTCGCGCCGCTACCGTCGCGGCTCCCTCCTGACATTGGCAGGCCGATTGATGAATGTCTCCGTGAATACAAATTTAGATCGAGAAACTACTGACGACCGGCCGCTGGACCGCCGCGATGCCAAGACCCTGCTGCTGTCAGCGCTGGGCGGCGCACTCGAGTTCTACGATTTCGTCATCTTTGCGTACTTCACCAAGGTGCTGAGCGCGCTGTTCTTCCCGGCGACGATGCCCGAATGGCTGCGCCTGCTCGAAACGTACGGGATCTTCGCCGTGGGTTACCTGGCGCGCCCCCTGGGCGGCATCGTGATGGCGCATTTCGGCGATCGCGTCGGCCGCAAGCGGATGTTCACGCTCAGCGTGTTCCTGATGGCCGTGCCTACCTTGCTCATGGGCCTGTTGCCGGTTTACGCGCAGGTCGGCGCGCTGGCGCCGGTACTGTTGCTGTTGTTGCGCATCGTGCAAGGTGTGGCCGTCGGCGGTGAAGTGCCCGGCGCATGGGTTTTCGTGGCCGAACACGTGCCTCCGCGCCGGATAGGCCTGGCCTGTGCCAGCCTTTCCGCAGGCCTCACCTTCGGCATCCTGATCGGCTCGCTGATGGCGCAGGGATTGAATTCGCACATGAGCCAGGCCAGCATCCTCGACCACGGCTGGCGCATTCCCTTCCTGCTGGGTGGTGTCTTCGGGTTCTTCGCCGTCTACCTGCGGCGCTGGCTTAGCGAGACGCCGGTGTTCATGCGCATGCGCGAGCGCCGCGAACTGAGCCCTGAGCTCCCGGTCAAGGCCGTGCTCACGCATTACCTTCCCGGCGTGGCGCTGTCGATGCTGGTGACCTGGGTGCTTACCGCGGCGATCGTGGTGGTGATCCTGCTTACCCCGACCATCGTGCAAACGGCCTTCAAGGTGCCAGCGCCGCTGGCCTTCACCGGTGCGAGCCTGGCGGCGCTGGGATTGACCTTCGGCTGCATCGGCGGCG
>NZ_DATHFX010000505.1:0-7500 GCF_035317885.1 Pinirhizobacter sp. | reverse complement strand
AGAACTTCGAGCTGTTCATCAACGCCGTGCAGGTTGATGGCGGCCTGCGCCTGGAATGCCAGTACAACAGCCTGCTGTTCCGCGGCGAGACCATCCGTGGCTGGCTCGACGCCTATGAAACCTTGCTGCGGAGCGTCGTGGCCGATGCCACCACGCCCGCGGGCGCACTGGACCTGCTTTCGCCCACCGCACGCGAATCGATTGCCGCCCTGCAACCACCGGCCACGCCGTTCCCGCGCCAGCGCCTTGCCCACGAGCATTTCGAGCTTTCCGTCGACCAGGCGCCCGATCGCGTTGCCGTACGCCATGGCAAGACGATCTTGCGTTATGGCGAGCTGGACGCCCGGGCCAACCGCATCGCGCGTGCGCTACGCCAGCGCGGCGTCGGCCGCGGCGACCTGGTCGGCATCTGCCTTGGCCGCGGTCCGGACATGCTCGCCGCCCTCCTGGGCGTGATGAAATCCGGTGCCGGCTACGTGCCGATGGATCCGCTCTTCCCCGCTGAGCGCCTGGGCTTCATGGCCGAGGACGCGAAGCTCGCCGCGCTGATCGCCGACGACACCGCGCCCGGCGGCGTCGCCCTGGATGATGCCCGCGTGCTTTCACTCGCCCGCGATGCCGCACTCCTGGATGCACTGGACGGCACGCGCCTGCCACGCGACCAGGCCGCCGCGACGCCGGAGTCGATCGCGTACGTGATCTTCACCTCCGGCTCCACCGGCCGGCCCAAGGGCGTGCGCGTACCGCACCGGCCCACGTCGAATTTCCTGGCCTCCATGCAGGAGCTCACCGGCATCGGAGCCGATGACCGCCTGGTGGCGGTAACCACGCTTTCCTTCGACATTGCCTTCCTCGAACTGATGCTGCCGCTATGCGTGGGAGCCACCGTGGTGCTGGCCGGTGCCGACGACGTCCGCGACGGCACGGCGCTGCGTACGCTGGTGGAAGAGAGCCAGGCGACGCTGATGCAGGCGACGCCCGCTGGCTGGCGCGTGCTGATCGAGGCCGGTTGGCAAGGTAGCCGCGGCTTCCGCGCCATCACCGGTGGCGAACCGCTCGCGCTGGACCTTGCCGAGGCGCTGCTGTCGCGCTGCGGACAGGTGTTCAACGCCTATGGCCCCACCGAGACCACCGTGTGGTCGACCTGGTGGAATGTCTCGGCGCCCCGCGAAGGCATCTGGATCGGCACGCCGATTGCCAATACCCAGGTGCACGTGCTCGATGCGCATGGCGTGCCCTGCCCGCTGGGCGTGCCGGGCGAGATCGTCATCGGCGGCGCCGGTGTCACCCTGGGGTACCTCGACCGCCCCGAGCTCACCGCCGACCGGTTTATTCCCGATACCACCAGTGCGGATGCCGGCGCCACGATGTACCGCACGGGCGATCGCGGCCGGTGGCTGGCCAACGGCCAGCTCGAACACCTCGGCCGCCTGGACTTCCAGGTAAAGGTACGCGGCTATCGCATCGAGCCTGGCGAGATCGAGAACGTGCTGGCCGATGCGCCGGCGGTGGCGCGTGCGGTGGTGATCGCCCGCGAAGACCGCCCGGGCGACGTGCGGCTGGTGGCCTACGTGGTCACCCGCGAGGGCGCAGCCTTCAACGAGGAAGCACTGGTGGCGCGGATGAAATCCCGCCTGCCCGACTACATGGTGCCGCAGCACATCATCGACATGCCGTCGATCCCGCTGCTGCCCAACGGCAAGATCGACCGCAAGGCCCTGCCCGCGCCCACCGTGCGCTCGGTGGCGGCCGACACGGAGCGGCTGGCGCCGCGCAATGAGGACGAACGCCGCGTAGCTGCGGCGATGGAGGCGATCCTTGCCCTTCCCTCGCTGGACGTGCGCGACAACTTCTTCGCGCTGGGCGGCCATTCGCTGCTGGCCGCGCAGCTTACCGCGCGGCTCAACCGCGAATTCGGCGTGGCGCTGTCGTTCCGCACGCTGTTCGATGCGCCGACCATCGCCGACCTTTCCCTGGCCGTGGCCAGGCAGCGCGACGGTGGCCAGGTCCTGGCGACCGAGCCGCTGGTGGCCCAGCTCCAGCAAGACCGCGCGCCGCTGTCGTTGATGCAGCAGCGCCTGCATGCGCTGGAAGAGTTGCAGCCAGGCCGGGTGACCTACAACGCGCCATCAGCGCATCGCCTGCGCGGCAAGCTGGACGAAACCGCTTTCGAACGTGCCTTTGCCGCGCTCATTGCACGGCAGTCGTCGATGCGCACGTCGTTCCACCGCATCGACGATACCGTCGAGCAGGTGGTGGCAAGGACCGTGCAGATGAAGCTGTTCCCCGCCGAGGATCTCTCCGGGCTGCCCAGCGACGATCGCGAAGAAGTGCTGATGCAGCGCTTGCAGAAACTTACCGACACGCCGTTCGACCTGCGCCAGGGCCCCCTGTTCAGCGCCAGCATGTTCCGCCTGGCCGACGATGAACACGTGTTCTTTTTCATGCCGCACCACATCATCTGGGACGGCTGGTCGTTTGACATCCTGTACAACGAACTTTCACACCTGTACCGCTCGTTTGCCGAAGGTACCGAGCCGGTACTGCCGGCACTCACGATCAGCTACGGCGATTTCGCCCAGTGGCACGCGCGCTGGCTGGAAGGCCCGCAGTTCAAGTCGCAGCTTGCGTACTGGAAGGACCGCCTTGCACACATGCAGGGCATCACCGCGCTACCTACCGATTACCCGCGCCGCCCTGGCATGTCGGGCCTTGGCCGTACCGAGTGGATCCGCATCACGCGTGAAACCACCGACGCCATGCACGAGGTGGCACGCAAGGCCGACGCCACGCTCAACATGACGCTGCTTGCGCTGTACTACGTGCTGTTGTCGGGCATGACAGGTCAGCGGGAACTGGTGATCGGAACGCCCGTACGCGGCCGCAATCACACCGAGCTTGAATCGGTGATGGGTTACTTCAACAACCTGCTTCCCCTGCACGTGAACGTGGATGAGAACCTCACCTTCGTGGACTTCGTCCGCCATGTGCGCGAAGTGGCGATCGACAGCTTCGGCCATCCGGACGTGCCCCTGGAGTACCTGCAGCGGGAACTGAAAGTGGGCAACGGCCAGGGTGCGGTGCTCTACCAGGCACTGTTCTCCTTCCAGGACGCCCGCGGCCGCACCGTCGACTGGGGCGGCCTGGCCCATGAGCAGATCCTGCTGTTCCAGAGCGGGGCCACCGAGGACCTTGGGCTCTGGTTCCTGGAGGGCGCCGGCGGCATGGTCGGTGGCGTCACGTACAACGCGGATATCCTGCAAGGCGACACCGCGCGCATGCTGCGCGACCGCTACCTTGAACTGATGTCGCGGGTGGACCGCGACCCGGCGCAAACGCTGTCCCAGCTCAACGGTGCGGACGCGGGTGTGCAGGCCGTTGCGCCCGAGGACAGTGCCCAGGACACCGTGGCCGGCTTCGCCGCGATGTTCCAGGCACACGTGGACCGCGCTCCCGACGCCACTGCGCTTACCTCGCAAAGCTGGTCGATCGGCTACGCCGAACTCGATGGACGCGCCAACCGCATCGCCCATTGCCTGCACAAGCGTGCCGGCACCTCGCGCACGGTGGTGGGACTGGCGGTGGAGCCCGGGATCAACCGCGTCGCTGCATTGATCGCCTGCCTGAAGACCGGCATCACCTGCGTGTTGCTGGACCCGGCCGACGGCCTGGCAGCGCTCGCCGACCGCATCGCCGACAGTGGTGTCACGGTGCTGCTGGGCGACAGTACGCTCCAAGCACCGCTGCAGTGGTCGCGCGGGCGCGCCTTGTGGTTCGACGTGGACAACCTCGAACTGGTAGCCGCCAGCGCCGACGCCCCTGCCGCCGTGCCCGCTGCGGACGACATCGCGATCGCGGGCTACCCGCATGGGCACGACGCCCATCCAGAAGCTGCGGGCATCAGCCAGCGGGCGCTGGGCCAGATGCTTGGTGACCTTGCCGTCACATTCGCCATGCCACCGGCCAGTCGGGCCCTGGTCACGGCCCGGCCATCCTCGCCCAAGGCCATCGTGCAGCACTTGCTGCCGCTGGCCAGCGGTGCGGAACTGATCCTTACCACCGATACCGAAGACCTGCGGCAGCTCGTCGTCAGCCGGCGCCCGGATTACCTCTTCGCGCCGGCCGAAGCCTGGGCAGCGCTGCAGGCCGCTGGCTGGAAGGGCCAGATGGACCTCAACGCCGTGTGTACCGGTGGCAGCCTGGCGCCGGAAACCGCGCGCCAGATCGGTGATCGCTGCCAGGCCCTGTGGACGCTCTTCGGCATCACCGGCATTGCGCCGGTGGCCGCCGCGGGCAAGGTCGAGAACCCTGCCGACGGCGCACACGCTGGCCATCCACTGGCCCATGCCGACATCCAGGTACTGGGCCCGGACGACCTGCCACGCCCCATCGGGGCGCTGGGCGAAGTGGCCATCGGCGGAACCTTGCGCAGCGTGCCGTTTGGCCATCGCAGTAGCGCGCATCCGGCACCGCCGGGACTCGTGCGCACCGGCTTCCGTGGCCGCCGCCTGCCCGGCGGCCAGCTTCAGGTGACCGGGCCGATGCAAGAGCAGGCATGGCGGGCACCGGTCAACCCGGCGCCATCCGGCGCGCCGATGAACCCGTCCGAAGAAAAGCTGGCGGCGATCTGGAAATCGCTGCTGTCGCTGGAAAGCGTGCGTACGGGCGACAACTTCTTCGACGTCGGTGGCCACTCGCTTCTTGCCGTGGACATGGCCACGCGCGTGCAGCAGGAAACCGGCGTTCGGCTGAACCTGCTGGACATCGCCAATGGCACGTTGGGGACGCTCGCAGCCGAGATCGCCGCGGCGCCGCCGCCATCGGCGAAGCCTGCGAAGTCCTCGCGAGGCGGCTTGCTGGGCCTGCTTGGCCTTCGTTGACATGAACACGCGCGTCGGGGGGACGCCCATATGACCATGCTTGCATGGCTCGCCTGCTGGGGCAGCTTTTTCCTGCTGGCGCATATCTTCGTCGGCTATCCGCTTCTAGTGTGGATGCAGGCCCGCCTGCATCCCTATCCGGTCCGTAAGCAGTCCGTCACGCCCACGGTATCGGTGGTGATCGCCGTGCACGACGGCAATCGCCATATCCGCGGCAAACTGCGCAATCTTGCAGCCCTGGATTATCCGCCGCACCTGGTCGAGATCATCGTGGCCTGCGATGGCTGCACGGATGTCACCCCGGCGCTGGTACGGCATTGCCGGGATCCGCGCGTGCGGCTTCTGAAATTCGACGTGCGACGCGGCAAGGCCGCCTGCCTGAACGATGCCGTGGCCGCGGCCACAGGCGACGTGCTGCTGCTTACCGACGTCCGCCAGAAACTCTCCCCCATGGCCCTGCGCGAACTGGTCGCCAACCTCGCCGACGGCCGCGTGGGCGCGGTGGGCGGCGAACTGCACCTTGAGAACGTGCGCACGGGCTTTGCCAAGGGCGTGGACGCCTATTGGCGCTACGAAAAACTGATCCGCCAGTCGGAGAGCCAGTCCGGTTCCACCATTGGCGTCAGCGGCGCGATCTACGCCATGCGGCGCGACCTTTGGGAAGGCCTGCCCCAGGGCACGGTGCTCGACGACGTGCTGGTGCCGATGCAGGTGGCGGCCCACGGTTATCGCGTGGTGTTCGAACCCAAAGCCCTGGCCTGGGACCAGCCATCGCAGGAGCCGGTCGCGGAGAGCCGGCGGAAGATCCGCACGCTCGCCGGGAATTACCAGCTGGCGCAGTTGGCGCCATGGCTACTGTCGCCATGGCGCAACCCGCTGTGGTTCCGCTTCATCAGCCACAAGTTGCTGCGCCTGGCCGCGCCCTGGCTGGTGCTGCTGTTGACACTGTCCACGGCGGTGCTCTTCACGCGTAGCCCGCTGTATGCACTGATGTTCTCCGGATTGGTGGCAGCCGCGCTGATGGTCGCCGCCGGCAAGCTGCTTCCCCCATTTGGCCGATGGCTGCCCGTGCGATTGGCGCTGGCCTTCTATTACCTCAATCTATTCGCGGCGCAGGCACTTTTTGCCTTCGCCCGGAAACGGGGATTGCATTTATGGTAAGCCAGGTGGAAGGCGACGGCCGGGCAACCGGCATCCGCGGCAGGATCGGCGAGATGTGTTACTCAAGCGGCCTGCTTCCGCCGCTGCAGCGCGTGCGCGCCATGCTGCAGAAGGAACTGCGCATCCTGGCCTATCACCGGATCATGCGCGTTCCCGATCTGGACACGTACGAATTCGACCTGGAGCTGATCAGCGCCACCCCGGAGCGCTTTCACGATCAGATGTCGCGCATCAAGCGCCACTTCCGGCCGGTGCGGCTGACCGACGTGGTGACGGCGATGGACGCCGGGCAGTCGCTGCCGCCCAATGCCGTGGCCATCACCTTCGACGATGGCTACGACGACAACTACCGCTACGCCTTCCCCATCCTGAAGGATCTGGGCATACCGGCGACGTTCTTCGTCTCCACCGGCCACATCGATACCGGCAAGCCGTTCGGTTACGACTGGCTGATGCACATGATCCTGCTCACGCGCGTCTCGCGGCTTGAACTGCCGGAGCTGGGCATCGACGTGCCCATGCCCGCCGAACGCGCCCGGCGCCGCGAACTGGGCGGCGACGTCCTGCTTCAGATGAAGAACATCGATGCGTTCGCGCAGGAAGCATTGATCGCGCGGCTTCAAACTGAGTGGAACCTGCCCTGCGACCACACGCCCGACGACTGCCGGCCGATGACCTGGGACCAGTTGCGCCAGATGGCCGCCGCGGGGCTTGAGATCGGATCGCATGGCGTACACCACCGCATGCTGGCCAAGATGGCCCCCGATGCCATGGTGCGCGAGATCCGCGAATCGAAGGCCACGCTCGACCGCGAGATCGGCGCCGACACCGTGGTGATGTCCTATCCGGTGGGAGGCGACCGCGCCTTCGACCGCACGGTGATGGATGCCACCCGGGAGGCGGGTTTCGATGCCGCGGTTTGTTACATCTGCGGCTCCAATCCGAATCCCGCGTCCAACCGTTACGCCCTGCACCGCCTGCCGGTGGAGCGCAACATGGGCCCCGGCTGGTTCGCCGCGATGCTGGCATTGCCGAGCCTGATGAGCTATCCCACGCAACACCGCGAGATCGAACGCGAGGCCGAGCCCGCATGTTCGTCCTGATCCTCCTGTACGTAGTACTGACTATCATCCGGCCGCAAGATTACATGCCGGGCCTGGTCGGCGTACCTTTGTTGCCGGCGGTGCTCGTGCTGGCCTTCGGTCTATTTATAGCTGGCAAGAAGAACCTCTCGGCGCCGCAATTCCTGCTGCTGCCCGTCTTCCTGCTGGTGTTGATGATCTCCGAAGTGACCAACGGCTGGATGGGCGGCACGGTCGACCAGCTGGGAAAGTTCGGCCCTACCGTGATCGCGTTCTTCGTGCTTGCAACCGCATGTACTTCGCCGCGGCGCCTGGGGGTGACCATGGGAACCATCGCTGCATGCGCCGCCGTGCTGGCCCTGCATGGCATTGGCCAG
>NZ_DATHFX010000504.1:0-6517 GCF_035317885.1 Pinirhizobacter sp. | reverse complement strand
GCTGCTCGACTATGAGCGTGCCGTGAAGACACCCTATGAACTGGCGTGTCTGCGCAAGGCCAGCGAACTGGGCGCCCGTGGCCATGCGGCAGCATTCGCGGCATTCAGCCGCGGAGGCTCCGAATACGACGCGCACATGAGCTATCTGGAAGCCTGCGGGCAGCGCGAAGAGGAGATGCCCTATAACAACATTGTCGCCTACAACGAGAATGCGGCCGTGCTGCATTACCAGCACTTGGCACGCGCGACGCCCGCGCCGTTGCGCTCATTCCTGATCGACGCCGGTGCCCAATACCGCGGCTATGCCTCGGATATTACCCGCACCTACGCGAAGTCTTCCGGGCGGTTCGCGGATCTCGTGCAAGCGATGGACAAAGCGCAATTGGCGCTGTGTAGCGAGATCCTTGCCGGCCGCGATTACCGCGACGTGCATCTCTCGGCACATCGGATCCTGGGCGACGTCATGCAGCAGATCGGCCTGACCAAGTTGCCGGGACAAGCCGCCTTGGAGTCCGGCGTGACCAGCGTGTTTTTTCCGCATGGCATCGGGCATTTGTTGGGTCTACAGGTACACGATGTCGGCGGCGTCATGGGCGATGCGAACGGTCATGAGCGTGAACGGCCCAAAGGCCATCCCTTCCTGCGCTTGACCCGCATGCTCGAACCCGGCGTGGTGGTGACGGTGGAGCCCGGTATTTACCTGATTGATTCGTTGCTTGCCGCGGCTCACGCGGACGAGCGTCGTGCGCATATCGACTGGGCGGTAGTCGAGGAACTCAAGCCCTACGGCGGCGTGCGCATCGAAGACAACGTTGCCGCGACCACTCACAAACCCGAAAACCTGACTCGCGACGCATTCGCTCGAGCCGCTGTGCGCAAAGGAGCCGGGGATTGACCGTCAATTCGACCTGCAACTGGGCGAAGCCGTCGTCCTCAAGGTAGTAGTATCTCGATGCCGCTCAAAGGCTGGCAGCTCAATGAGGGGATCACTCAGCGCGGGCCCAGGTGCTGCGCGAAAAATTCAAGTTCGTTTTGTCGGATTTTGACCAGGTCCGCTGAGTCGAACAGCGCATTCTGGTCGCTGGCCGCGCCATCACGGGCTCCATAGAACTCAATTCGTGCGAGGCTGGAATGTGGAGCGCTGCGGTGTGGTTTCGCAGGCCCGGCCACGCTGGCCAGTAGCGGTGTGGCTGTCGGTAGATCATTCGGTCGTGGAGAATCATGGCTTTCAATCGCGACGGCGTTCACGAGTCGTTCGCGGGCGAGGCGCAGCGCCATGCGCGCGCCTTCGCCCACACCCAGCACGCCGAGCTTCACAGGATGAGTCACAGACTGCGCGTCGAGGAACTTGAGCGCCGCGCCAATGTCCGCCCAAGTCTGTTCCTCTGGGGGTGTTAATTCCGGGGATCCGCCCCGGTTGGGGTCGAGCAGTACAACTCGGTAGCCGGCCTCCGCCAGTTTCTGCGCCGCAAGCTGAATCGCCGGCGAGACGCCCGCTTTGCCCGGAATCAGCAGCAGGCCACCCGGCAAGTTGGGATCGGCCGGGGTAAAGAAAAATCCGTCCGCAGCGTAGGGTCCCTCGCCGTGCATATGGATTCGCACACCCTGTGCGAAGGCAGAACCGCTTGCCAGCAACGCGAGTAGGCAGCATCTCGCGAAGAAGGATGTCAGGGCAGCGCGCACAGCTATTGCGGCGTGAAGGTCAAGGTATCGAGACAGATCGGGTATCCGGTCGATTTTGCGTTTTTACCGGTCACCGAGAAACGCAATGCGTGGGTGCCGGCCGTGCCAATGGTCACGGGTCCGACATCGAGCGTCCGGTAAGATTCGGTGGCGGCGTAGCCATCTTGCACCGGGCCGACGTTCACCCCGTCGAATGCCACTTGAAACAAACCACGGAGGAAATAGGCCTTGGTCGTCAATTTCAGATCGTAGGTGCCTGGCTGCGGGAAGTTGACATTCAAGATCACGTAGTCGCCCACCTTGGTGGCATCGAGAATGGTGCCGATGCCACCGGAGAAGCTCGGCCACGTGAAGGTGCGAAAGGTAGGACCTGAGCTCACCGCGGATAGATTTTCGGCCTGGTAGGTCGCCTCGCTTGCCCCTGCGGTGGATTTGAACACCCATGTGAGGATCTTCTGGCTGGCTGTCGCGCCGCCCGTGCCGCCGGTAAAGCCCACGTATGCCGAAGTGGCTCCGATCGTCGACGGAATGTTGATCGTCTTCGAACTGACATACTTGCCATTGGTGACCGGGTCGGTGATCGTCATCTGCAAGGTTGTGCCGTCATAGACAAGATGCACGGTTACGGTATCGCCATTGGAAAGCGCGATGTTTGACGACGTGAGGCTCACGGTGGGTATCGTGGGCGATGCACCGTTGACATACACGCCGGTCGAACTGGTCCCTTCCCCGTAGTTGTTGTAGATATCGAACTTGACCGCCACGCTGTTCGGGATGCCTCCGGTACCTCCCGGGGAGCCGGGCCCGTAGCCGAGGCCGCCGCCAGACGGACCGAGGGCAGTCGGGCCTTGCGCCTGGATGGTAAAGGTAATGCCGTCGCCCAACGGCGCAGAACCGGACAGCTGGAAGGTGAAGTCACTGGTGAAGTTGCGGATATCCACGGCGGCTGAGCTGAATACGCTGCCTGCTTGATGTTGCCCACCGTCGGTCAGCTGCAGTCGACTGTCGTCGGTATTGGTCGCGCTCCCGTTGAGCGTAAGCCCTGCTACAGAGGAGAACCCGTTCGGAAAGTTGAGTACCGGCGGCGTGCCGATGGTGTAGATGCCGGACGCGACGCTCGAATTGTTGTAGCCCGATGCGACCGCAATGGCCTGGACTTGTGTGGTGCTGCTGATCGTGATGGGGCCGATGTAGGGCGTCGAGGCTGTCGTCGGCGCCGTGCCGTTCGTGGTGTAGTGAATAGCGGCACTCGTCAAGGCGTCCGCGATGCTGACGCTCGTGGCATTCGAATATACAGCCGGTACCGGACTGAAGGTCGGAGTGGGCACGGTCGGCTTCACGGTCGACAGGAGTCCGTAGACGCTCACTTGCGAGCGCGCGCCGACGTACACCTGGCCGTTGGCGACTACCGGTACCACGAACTTGACCGCCATGCCTGCTGCATCGCGGGTCGGGTTCTGATCGCTGGCATACAGCTGGCGGGACACGTTGGTAGCGTCATGGGCGTACAGTATCGCCTGATCGTTGGTGCTGTATGTATCGCTGCGGATGGTCCACACGATGCCATTGGCGGTACCGTTGGAGCTGATCACGGGGCTCGCGCCCGGAAAGGCAGAGGTCACTGAGCCGGTAAAAGTCGGCGTCGCGCTCAGCCGGCCGGCGTTGAGCGAGAATTGCTTCAATTTGTCTGTGCTTCCCCAGAAATAGACCGACTTGTTCCAGTAAGCCGGCGTGCTCCACAAGCCAGCAACCTGGCCGCTGATCTCCTGAACGATGGCATTGTGGCTGGAGTTGTAACCTCCGAGGTTGTCGCGGTCGAGCACCTCGATGCGACCATTCTTACCGATCTGCACCAACTCACGCACCGGCGTGGTTGTCTGGTCCGGCAAGAGCAGAATGCCACCCGAAGTTTGATCGCGGTCGCTACTGCTCAGACTCACCGTATCGTACGGCGTCCACGCATCAGTGATGCTCAGGCCGCCGTTGG
This sequence comes from Pinirhizobacter sp., assembly GCF_035317885.1. Taxonomy (GTDB): domain Bacteria; phylum Pseudomonadota; class Gammaproteobacteria; order Xanthomonadales; family Rhodanobacteraceae; genus Pinirhizobacter. The sequence goes on along the minus strand of NZ_DATHFX010000504.1, from coordinate 2,847 downwards.
TGATGTCGCCCCGTACGATCGAGTTGCTGTAATTTTGCGGGGTGTTATACGGTGGAGAGGGTATAGGATTGCTGCCATTGCCCGTGCCGAAAAAGTTGCCGGTGGCGAAGAATATACGGCTAGTTCCGTTGACCGTATCAGCCGCCGGTGGTGCGCCCGAGTGCCAGATACCGTTACCTTTGGCGTTGGGGCTGGAATTGTAGACCGCGACCTGTTTGAGGGTGGTTGCGTTGTAGGCGAACAGCCAGCCGTGGTAGGGACCGTTGTCGCCGTGTGCACCAAAAGCGACATATACCGAACCGTTCGCCAGCATCAGGCCGGTACGGTTCAGTTGCCATGTGGGGTTGAAGGTTATGGTGCCATTGACACTGGCAATACCGGTTCCGGGCACCGATGCGGTGATGAGGACGGGGCTGCCTGCTTTCTCGTTGCCCGTCGCCAGGTCGAGTGCATGCAGCCGCACCGGATGAGTGGTGCCTTCCTTCGTCTTCGAAACCACGAAAAGCGTGCCGCTCGCCATGTCGATGACGGGGGTCCCGGTGATGCCTATCTCCGGAACGATGTCATTGGTGCCGAGATCTGTACTCGGCACCGAGGTCGCCCCACTGGCGGCACCGTGCGAGACGTCGAGCAGACTTGCTTTCCACAGCTGCTGGTTCTTGTAGGCATCAAAGGCGAACACGCTGTCGTGCTCGGTAGCCACGTACACGACATCGTGCACCGTCCCGCCGGCATTCACGCCGGTGACCAGCAGCGGCTGCGCATACACATAGCCGTCGACCGTGTAGGAAAAGAGTTTTCCGAAGGTGGCGGGTTTGACGTTCGCGGTCGTGAGAACGGTTTCGGTCGTCGTCTGGCCTTGACGGCTGTTGTCGTAGCGCCAGCTCGTCACGTTGATGGCCGCGTGCGCGGACAAGGTGACGCCCGCCAGTGCCGCAAACACCGCGAAGCGCGTCTTGATCCCCATGTTAATTCTCCGACGTTTCCGCCGGCTTCATGCCGGCATAACAATCTTGTTCGTGTCCGAAGGATCGTCCGGGCAGAGCCTCTCGTCAAGACAATTCCTGCGCCGGATGAGCCGCTTTACTTCAATCGAGACCTTGGTACTTTTTACAAATTCGATTGCCTTTGCGCTGTACCATTTACAGTCATGCGAGCATCAAGTGCGGAGGAGTTGCACTCGTGTCGGACTGGTGCAAGGTGAGCAAGACAGTCGCCGAAAGGTACAAAACCAGCATGACCAATGGGCACGAACGGCGTTGAATGGGACAATACCGCTCTCGAGCGATGCGCAGGTCCGGCGTAAGTTATTGACTATACTGGCTTAAATGGTGGGCCGTGTAGGGATCGAACCTACGACCAATTGATTAAGAGTCTCCTGCTCCCGTGAGACGAATACGTCCCACCGTACGAACCTCTTTTGGGACATATCAGTTCCACCGACTCGACCCCGCACTCATCGGCGGCTACGGTCCGTATCGAAACACCGGCAACTTCGACATCGCTACCCCTGCCAAAGCTCTATTCGACGCGCTGTATTTGTCGACCCGGCGCGGCCGGCGGCTGCGACATTTCCCCGAGCTGAGCTGGCCAGCGAACATCTCTCGTCGCGAATTACGTGAGTGGATCGCAAAGATCGACGATAGCAGGCTACGGGTGGCGGTCACCGAACGGTGGGATGTCTTGCGGCACAAGTCGCAGCCATGAGCAGCAAAGAAATCTACGTGAGCACCGGCAACTGATTCAGAACAAAGCCGCCGCTGACCTCAAGCGGCGGCTTTCTTGCGCCGCTTCGGCTTCGCTTCCGCTTCGCCTTCGTCGGCGGCGGGCGCGGCCTTCTTGCTCTTCTTCGAGGCTGCCTTGGGGGCTTTGGCGGCCTTGGTATCGTCCTTCTTTTCGGTCGCTACCACCGCGGAATCCACCAGCTGCATCAGCGCCATGTCGGCTGAATCGCCCGGACGCGGCTCCATCTTGAGAATCCGCGTGTAGCCGCCGGCGCGCGCCTTGAAGCGCGGCCCCAAATCGGCAAACAGCTTTTCCACCACATTCTCGTCGCGCAACCGCGCATACGCCAGGCGGCGCATCGCGATCGAATCCACCTTGGCGAGGGTGATCAACGGCTCGACTACTCGGCGCAATTCCTTGGCCTTCGGTACCGTGGTGCGAATGGTTTCGTGCTGCAGCAGCGAGGTCGCCATGTTGCGCAACATCGCATGACGATGCGAGGCATTTCGCGATAGCTGACGGCCGCTGTTTCTGTGACGCATGTTCTTCTCTTAACCCTTATCGCTTAATTCAAATGCCGTCGCGCTCGTCGTCGCGCTTCAATCCCGGCGGCGGCCAGTTGTCGATCCGCATACCCAACGTCAGGCCGTGACTCTCGAGAACCTCTTTGATTTCCGTCAAAGACTTCTTGCCGAGGTTCGGCGTGCGCAGCAATTCGACTTCCGTGCGTTGCACCAGATCGCCGATGTAGTGGATGTTCTCCGCCTTGAGGCAGTTGGCGCTGCGCACCGTGAGTTCCAGTTCATCGACCGGACGCAACAGAATCGGATCGAACTGCGTTTCAGTGGCTTTTGTCGTCGATTCATCCTGACCCTGCAGGTCGACGAACACCGACAACTGGTCCTTGAGAATTCCACCGGCACGGCGGATCGCCTCTTCAGGATCGATCGTCCCGTTGGTCTCGATATCCAGAATCAGCTTGTCCAAGTCGGTGCGCTGCTCGACGCGCGCACTCTCGACGTTGTAGGTCACCTTGCGCACGGGGCTGAAGGAAGCGTCCAATTGCAAACGGCCGATCGCGCGCGTCTGCTCTTCAAATGCCATGCGCTGCGCCGCCGGACG
>NZ_DATHFX010000503.1:0-2110 GCF_035317885.1 Pinirhizobacter sp. | reverse complement strand
CCTCAACATACCCGGTTGCACCGCCGTCACCTACACGATCGGCTCCGACGGCAAAACCTACAATGCGAAGGTCGCCAAGACCATACCCGCGAGCGATCTTGGCCCCACCGCGGTCAGCATCGTGCGCAACTTCAACTACCGGCCCAGCGGCATGAACCGCCAGGCGCAGCCGGTAAGCACGTACTACGTCGTGCAGTTCAACATGCCCACGGACCCCGCCGAGCGCGCACGCCTGACCAAGGCCTGCGATCTGGCCGGCTACACGGGATGAGGCCCACGGCCGGCTAACGGACGGTGGCTTATACTTAGCGTTTCAAGACCTTGCCGCGGGTGCCACTCCTGCGGCCATCTTCCAGTGCGGCTCGAACGCCGCCCCGATCCACGGAGTTGTCATGAGCATTGAAGATCTCGAAAGCGTCGCCCAGGCCATGGTGGCGCCCGGCAAGGGCATCATCGCCATCGACGAATCCAACACCACCATCGCCAAGCGTTTCCAGGGCGTGGGCATCGAGAACACCGAGGAAAACCGCCGCGCCTACCGCGAGCTGCTGCTCACCACTCCCGGCCTGTCCGAGCATATCTCCGGCGCCATCCTGTTCGACGAAACCATCCGCCAGTCCACGAAAGACGGCGTGCCCTTCACCCAGGTGATGAAGAAGAACGGCATCATCCCGGGTATCAAGGTCGACAAGGGTCCGCAGCCCCTGGCCGGTTTCCCGGGCGACGTGGTCACCGAGGGCCTGGATGGCCTGCGCGAGCGCCTGCAGGAATACGCAAAGCTCGGCGCACAATTTGCCAAGTGGCGCGCGGTGATCAACATCACCGATGAAAACCCCAGCTCCACCGCAATCGAAGCCAACGCCCATGCGTTGGCGCGCTACGCCGCGCTGTGCCAGGAAGCGGGCATCGTGCCGATGGTCGAACCCGAAGTGATCATGGACGGCGACCACACCATCGAGGTGAGCTACGAAGTACACGAGGCAGTGCTGCGCAGCCTGTTCAACGCACTATACGAGCAGAACGTCATGCTGGAAGGCACCATCCTCAAAGCCAGCATGGTGATCCACGGCACCAAGTCCGCCGAGAAGGCGGATGTCGAGGAAGTGGCCGAAGCCACCGTGCGCGTGCTCAAGAGCACCGTGCCCGCCTCGCTGCCCGGCATCGTGTTCCTGTCCGGCGGCCAAAGCGACAAGGACGCCACCGCGCACCTGAACGCCATGAACCGCATGGGCCCGCATCCGTGGCCGCTGAGCTTCTCCTACGGCCGCGCCATGCAGCAGGCCGCGCTGAAGCTGTGGGCCGAGGACATCAAGGGCAACGTCGCCTCGGCGCAGAAGATCGTGCACGAGCGCGCGAAGGAAAATGGCCAGGCTGCCTTGGGGCAGTGGAAGGGCTGATTGCGAGCCAGTGAACTGAAAAGGCGCCCTTTCGGGGCGCCTTTTTTATAAACGCTTAATCACGGTATCTGGCAATTTACAGTGCCACGAACGATCCAAGGGCCCGTGTAAGAGGGCGGCATTGGCTGGCGAAGCACAAGAAAGGCCGTGGGACCAATGGGGACTCCACTGTAGGCCCGGCATTGAGTTCTGGCGTTGAAGTCTGCGACCTGCGCTGCAATTCCGTACGTAGCCCCGGAGCCGGATCCCGCCGTAGTGATAATGCGTGTCTGCGACAGGTCGCCATCGTCGACCTGTGCCACAACACTAGTTGAGATCAGGCCGAGCAGTGCTGCGGCAACGCATATGTTGAATTTGTCCATCACCATCACTCCTTGATTGGATTATTTGACCGCGGTTGCGGCTCTTCCAGAACCGATTCACCAAGAGCACCACGTGCGGCGGCCAAGCGAAGGCGGTCAAGGAATTGGTTCGCGCGTGCCTGGGCAGTGGCACGTTGCGTTTCAATTAGGCGGCGCTGGGCAAGCAGTGCATCGACGATCGTGCGGGTCCCGGTGTCGAGACCGGCGCCGGTCGCCGCCACGGCAGCACGCGCCGCGATCTCCGCCGATTCACGCGCATGCGTGATGGAATCGTTCGCGAGGATGGTTGCCTCAAGCCGACGGGTCGTGCGTGTGGCATCGCGCAAGGCAATATCGAGTTCGGCCTTGGCG
>NZ_DATHFX010000502.1:0-4680 GCF_035317885.1 Pinirhizobacter sp. | reverse complement strand
CCACAGGTTCCGTGCTCGATGCCATCGCCGACAGCGTCAAACGCCTGCGCTGGCCGCCGGAACTCCGAACGATCAACGATTATCACGACCGTCCAGGCTACATCGCTGCACTGGCGGACAGCGTGCGCGCGCACTGGGCCCAGCACGGTCGCGGCGAAATCCTGTTGCTGAGCTTCCACGGCATTCCCGAGCGTTACGTCGACGCAGGCGATCCCTACTACGACCAATGCATGGCCACGGCGCGCCTTCTGCGCCAGGCGCTGGGCCTGGCCGATGACGAAGCCATTACCAGCTTCCAGTCACGCGTGGGCCGTGAGCGCTGGCTGCATCCCTACACGGACGAAACCGTACGCGAACTCGGCCGCCGGGGCCTCAAGCGCGTGGATGTGATCAGCCCCGGCTTCGCCGTGGATTGCCTGGAAACGCTGGAAGAAATCGCCATGCAGAACGCGGAGTTCTTCCGCGAAGCCGGCGGCGGCACGCTCAGCTACATCCCCTGCCTCAATGACGGCGATGCGCACGCCACGATGCTTTCCGGGCTCATCGTGCAGCAGCTGCAAGGCTGGCCGGAAGCGGGTACATGAGCGAACTGACCATCGACATCACGGGATTGCAGCTTGCAGCGCAGGCCTGGGGCGACGAAAGCCTTCCGCCCCTCCTGGCCCTGCATGGCTGGCTGGACAACAGCGCCAGCTTCGAGCGGTTAGCGCCGTTCCTGTCGCAACGCTACCGCGTGATCGCGCTGGACCTTCCCGGCCATGGCGCCTCGGCCCACCTGCCAGCGGGCCTGCCCTACCACTATGTGGATTATGTCCGCGCCGCCATCGCCGCTGCCGATGCGCTGCGCCTGGATCGCTTCAGCCTGCTCGGCCACTCGTTGGGTGCGGGCATCGCCAGCCTCGCCGCCGCGGCCGTACCCACGCGTGTACGGGAACTGTTGCTGGTGGAAGGCCTGGGGGCGATGGCCGACGACGGCTCGCGTACGCTGGAGCGTTTCCGCGAGGGCCTGGCTGCGCTGCAGGAACGCCCGCGCAGCTTGCGCGTCTTCGGCGACATGGACGACGCCATCGCCGCACGGGTGGCCGTGAGCAAGATGCCGGCGGAACTGGTGCAGCCGATGGTGGCCCGGAGCCTGGCCAGGGTCGCCGGCGGCTACAGCTGGCGCAGCGACCCGCGCCTTGCTTCGTCCACGCCGATCCGCCTGGCGGAAACCCAGGTGATGTCCCTGCTGCTGGGTATCGAGGCCAGCACCCGCCTGCTGCTGGCCGACCCCGCCATGCCCTACATGGAAACGGAGACCATCCAGGCCCGCATCGATTGCGTGGCGGATATCACCGTGGAGCGAATGCCCGGAGGCCACCACTTGCACCTGGAGAAGCCCGCCGAAGTGGCGGCGTTCTTCCTGCAAAAGAATTAGCCCGCGCCTTGGTCGGGGTCCGCCTTGGCCGGGGTCAGAGTCATGACTCTGACCCCTAATCCTTCAATCCCCCAATCAGCCTCGTTCAGGACCCGACGGTAATCTCCATCACGGTCCGCGGTGCCACCAGGTAGTGGTCCACCAGCAGGAAGGCGAACAACGCCATCAGGTAGACGATGGAGTAGTTGAACACCTTCATCGAGAACAATTCATCCGGCGGGTTCAACAGACGCACCGCGTAATACAGGAACCCCGCTCCCAGCACCACCGCGCCGCCGAGGTACAACAGGCCGCTGTAGTGCATCAGGAACGGCAGCATCGTCACCAGGAACAGCAGGACGGTGTAGAAAAGCACGTGCCAGCGCGTGTACACCACCCCGTGCGTCACCGGCAGCATCGGCACCTGGGCCCGGGAATAATCCTCGCGGCGGAAAATCGCCAGCGCCCAGAAATGCGGCGGCGTCCACACGAAGATGATCAGGCACAGCTGCAGCGCGAACGGATGCAGTTCGCCGGTAACCGACGTCCAGCCCAGCACCGGCGGAATCGCGCCGGCCAGCCCGCCGATCACGATGTTCTGCGGCGTGGCGCGTTTCAGGTAGGCGGTGTAGACCACGGCGTAGCCGATCAGGCCGCCGAAGGTGAGTACCGCGGTGAGCGTGTTCACCAGCAACACCAGCACCAGCATCGACAACACGCCCAGCCCCATGGCGAAGACAAACACCTGGCGCGGGGAAAGATGCCCCGTGGCCAGCGGCCGGTGCGCGGTGCGCACCATCACCTTGTCGATGCGCTGGTCGATCAGGTGGTTGAAGGCCGCCGCCGATGCCGAGGCCAGCCAGATGCCAAGCGTGCCGAACACCAGCGCGCGCCAGGGCGGAAGGCCCATGGGGAAACCCGGCGCGATGCCCGGTACCAGGAACATGCCAATGACGGCGCAGAACACCAGCAATGCCACGACGCGCGGCTTGGTGAGCTCGAGGTATTCGCCGAAGGTCGACTTGGCCACGTCAGGTTCCCGGTTCAATCGATCGCCGCTGCGTGCGCGCCAGCGACACCAACAGGGTGAAAAGCAGCAGCGCCGCCACGCCATTGTGCGCGGTTGCGACGGGGAGCGGCAGTCCCAGGTGCACATTGCCGATGCCCAGCGCCACCTGCGCCAGCAGCACCACGCCCACCGCGATGCCAGCGCCGCGCAACCCGGCGCGGGCCAGCCTGTGCGACAGCCAGCCAAGGTAACAGAACACCACCAGTGCGCCGATGCGGTGCGCGATCTGGATCGCGCTGCGCGCGGCCATGTCCAGCACGCCGCCTTCGTAGTTCACGCCAACGCCGCGCCACAGCACGAACCCTTCGCGGAAATCCGTCGCCGGCCACCACTGGCCCTGGCAGGTCGGGAAGTCGGTGCCGCACGCCAGCGCCGCATAGTTGGAACTGGTCCAGCCGCCCAGGGCGATCTGGCACACCAGCAACACCATGCCCAGCACCACGAGCTTGCGCAGTGCCGCGTAGCGGTCGTCTTCCGAGCCCACGCCGCAGAAACGCAACGCCGCATAGGCCAGCAAACCGAAGGTGGCGATGCCGCCCAGCAGGTGCCCCATGACCACGATGGGCTTGAGCAACAGCGTAACCGTCCACATCCCAAGCATCGCCTGGAAGATGATCACGCCCAGCACCATCACGCCCACCCGCCACGCGCCGGGGCGATCCAGCCGCCAGGCCACCAGCAAGGGCAAGGCGATGGCCAGCCCCGACAGCACCGACGACACCACGTGCTCGCCGTGCATGTACATGCCCACGCCCACCGCCGCGAACGCCGCCGACCCCAGCAGGGCAGCGATGGCGAACCTGCGCCGCCACACCGACATCAGCGCGATCACCAGCACCATCACGCCCAGCGACCCCGCCAGGAAACGGTGCACCTGCTCGCGCCATGCCTTGTGGGTTTCATAGGGACGGTCGGGAAAGGCTTCGTTGGCCTGGGCGATCTCGTGCGCATGGCCAGGCCAGGTCGCCTCGCCATAGCAGGTGGGCCAATCAGGGCAGGACAAGCCCGCGTTGGACAGGCGCACGAAGGCACCGAACATCACCACGCAAAAAGCAAAGACGGCCGCGACCACGGCGATGGCGCGCAGGATGCGCAGGCGACGCGAAACCATTATTTGATCACCTTCTGCAGATCCTTCCGCAAGCCCGACGGATCGAAGCCGGCAGGATACTGGGCGAGCGCGGTGGTATTGGATTCCACGAAAACAGCCGACACGGAGTCGGGCTCGGTCGGCCGGAACGACTCCAGCTTGCCGTCCACGTCCTTGCCGATGATGTAGTCGCCCATGAAGGCATCGGCGGCTTTATCCGTCGGGGGTTCGCCCAGGTAAAGCAGGCGAAGGCGGTCACTGTTGCGATTGAGCGTGATGCGCGCGTTGCGCATCTTCAGCAGCGTATCCACGCAACGTGCGGCGCAGCCGGGACCCGGCAGGGCAATCAATGTGAGGCGCGGCTCGGACGGATCGCGCCACACGTAACTGCCGCCCTTGGCCAGGTCAATGCGCACGTCGGAGAAACTCCGCTGCGGCTCGATCGGCAAGCCATTGCCCTTGGCCGTGGGTTGCCAGCCGCTCACGGTAAGCAGGCCCGCCACCACAAAGGGCGCCACGAACACCAGCATCACCAGGATCAGTTTGCCGCGGCCGGTCGGGCGCGGTTTGTCTTGCACGGGAGGATTCATTCGGACCGTCCTTTGGCCCTGCGCCGCGGCTTGCGGTGCAGGATGAAGAAAATGACCACCGCCGCCAGTGCGAAGGTGAACCACTGGAAGGCGTAGGCGCGGTGCCGCGCCGGCGGCATGAAACCGGGTGTCCAGTCGCGCACATAGGCGGCATGCGGATCGGCATCGAGCAGCAACACGCGCGGGAACATGCGTTGCCTGAGGTCCATGCCGATCTCGGTGGTGTCGAGGTAGATCGTCGTCTTCGGCCAGGCATTCTGCGTAGGCAGCGCGTTGCCACCCATGCGCATGCCGATGCCCGGCGTGGGCACGTACAGGCCACGCAGCGACTGCCCGCCCGTCGGCAACGGCGGCACCTGCGGCATGTGCCCCGCCTCGCGCGGCAGGAAGCCCAGGTCCACAAGCAGGAGGCTGGTGTTGCCGTCCACCTTGAACGGCGCGTACACATGGATGCCCTGCTGGCTGGCGTGCGTCTGGTCGTCGAGGTAGTAGTCCCGGCCCGGCAGGAATTGCCCGGTGACCGCCACGCGTGGAT
>NZ_DATHFX010000501.1:0-5612 GCF_035317885.1 Pinirhizobacter sp. | reverse complement strand
AGCGGCGCCTTACGTGCGGAGCCGCTTCGTGCGCCTGGGCGTGCCTTTCCTCTGGGCGGCCGCGCTGGTGGCGCCGTTGGCGTACTACCCGACTTACCTGCAAGGTGGTGGGGTGGGTGTGGCGGGCTTCGTCCACGCATGGTTGGGCCTGGGAGCATGGCCAGCGGGGCCGGCTTGGTTTCTTTGGGTGCTACTGGTTTTTGATGCGATCGCAGCGCTGGTATATCGCCTTGCGCCCAAAGGCCCCGACGCGATCGGCCGGTCGTTGTCATCGCGTACGCCGCTGGCCTGTTTCGCCATGTTCGCGGTGGTGGCATCGATCGCTTACCTCGCCCTGGCGATGGTGGTCAATCCGTTCCAGTGGGCACACGCCGGCCCATTCTTCGTGCAGACATCGCGCGTGTTGCTGTATGCCTGCTACTTCGCAGTGGGCGTCGTGTTGGGCGCCGCTGGCGTGGCGAATGGATTACTTGCCGAAGGAGGCCGGCTGGCGCGGCGCTGGATCGGCTGGACGGTGGCGACGCCGTTGGCTTACATGGCGCTGGTGGTAGCGTTCGTGATGGTGATTTCCAACCCGCATCCTTCACGGGCGCTGGTGATGTTCACCGATGTGGCCTTCGTGGTGTCAGGTCTGGTTTCGTCGTTCGCGGCATTGGCCATCTTCCTGCGCTTCGCCACGCGGCCAGTCCGGATGTTCGACGCCCTCAGTCGCGATGCGTTCGGCATCTACCTCTTGCACTATCCATTCGTTACCTGGCTGCAGCTCGGCTTGCTCGGGCTGGCGTGGCCTGGTGCGGTGAAGGGCGCGCTGGTGTTCGTGGGCGCGGTGTTGCTTAGCTGGGGAGCGGTGGCCGTATACCGGCGCGTACGGGCTGCGCATGTACGGGTAGCGGCATACGGCTAGAACGGACCAGACATTCTCAATGCCCGGCGGTGGCTGCACCGCTGCTGGCTGAGAAGGGCGGCTTGGCTAGCCATATAACGAAGACCAGTGACATGAAGATCCAGCCGAGCGCGTAGAACAATTCGTTGAACGAGATCTGAAGTCCCTGCTGCGTGATCATTCCATTGATGATGCTGGCGCCAGTCGCTTCATTGCCACGCCCAAGCTGGGAAATGGCGGCCTGGGCAGTGGGGTTGTACGGGGTGATGCTCTCCGTCAGGTGAGCATGATGAAGCACTGCACGGTGACCCCATATGAATGTCGTCAGCGACGCGGCAAGGCTGCCGCCCAGGGTACGTGCGAATGTCGCCAGTCCTCCACCAGAAGCAATTTCGTTCGGTTTGAGGTCAGAAAGAAGGATGACGGTTACCGGCATGAAGAACAACGCAACGCCCAGACCCATGAGCAGCTGCATCATCGCAACGTGATTGAAGTCGATGTCAAGGTTGAAGCCTGAACGTAGAAAGCACGTGATACCCATGACGACGAAGGCCACGGACGCAACCATGCGAAGGTCGAAGCGCATCGCGTACCGGCCAACGAAGAGCGTCAGCAGTACGGGCATGATCCCGAGCGGCGATGCTGCAAAGCCAGCCCACGTCGCGGTGTAGCCAAGGCTGCTCTGCAGCCATTGCGGCAACAGCAGGTTGATCGAGAAATAGGCGGCGAAAGAGAGGACCAGCGCCAACGTCCCAAACCTGAAGTTGCGATGGCGAAACAATTTCAGATCCACGATGGGATCTTTGTCGGTGAGTTCCCAGATCAGGAAGACCGCGATGCTGATGGCCGAAACAATGCTCGTGATGATGATAAAGGTGGAATCGAACCAGTCATCATCATTACCCTTGTCCAGTACCACCTGCAGGGCACCCACGCCGATGATCAGTGTGATCAAACCAACGTAATCGATTCTTGGACGCTCGGTTTTCTCGATCCGGCCCTTCATCTGGTTGGAGACCACCATGCAGGCAAAGATGCCGATGGGAAGGTTGATGAAGAAAATCCAGGGCCAGGAATAGTTGTCGGTAATCCATCCGCCGAGGATGGGGCCGGTGATCGGTGCCACGACCGCGACCATCGCCATGAGCGAAAGCGCCATGCTGCGTTTTTCCGGTGGGTAGACGCTGATCAGCAAGCTTTGGGTAATCGGGAACATCGGACCGGCGACCGCACCCTGCAGCGCGCGGAAAACGATCAGCATGCCCATGCTCTGCGCGATGCCGCACAGGAACGAGGTCAGCACGAACAGCAGTGTGCACCAGATGAACAGCGGTACCTGGCCGAAACGGCGGCTGAGGAAGCCGGTCAATGGAAGCGAAATGGCCTGGCATACGGCAAATGAAGTAATGACCCACGTACTCTGATCGCTGCTGACGCCGAGATTGCCGGCGATGGCCGGTAACGAGACGTTCGCGATCGTCGAGTCAAGGGCCTGCATGAAGATCGCAAGCGACAGCCCGATGGTGCTCAGTGCCTGACTGGGGGGCTGATAGTGCGTGCTCATGAAGACCCAGTGGATCGATGGACGGGAGGGTCGATCGGCAGTGCTGGCAATGCGTCACCCATGACGGCGCATTATTGTTGCGTTATTAATGATTGTCAAGGCAAGGATAGCATTGTTAAAGTCTTCGTTCGATGCTGGTTGCCTGTTGATCCGTTAAAGTAATCCGGGTCAATACATTCTTAGAGTTCGACATGGCCGTAAAGACCGATTCCCTCTATGCGCTGACATGCGCCTTGCAACCGACGAAGCAGGCCTGGCATCAGGCGGCCGGACGCGTTCTGGCCGAGTCTGGGCTGTCGATGTCATTGGCGGCGCCGATCCTGGTGGTGTCGCGGCTGGGAGATGGCGCACTCCAGCATGTCATCGCCGAGAGGATTGGCGTGCATCCAGCAGGTCTCGTGCGGACCCTGGACCTTGCAGAGGAGGCGGGGTTGCTCGAACGGCGCGCCGTGCCAGGCAATCGCCGGCTCAGGGCGATCTATCTGCTGCCGGAGGGACGGCGGCTCGCAGTGAAGATGGAGCATGCCCTGGCAACGCTGCGTGCGACGCTAATGAAAGATGTTTCCAAATCGGACATCGATACGGCCACTCGTGTCCTTCAGGCCCTGGACGAACGTTCTCGCTGCTATGCGGAGCAAGAACGGTCGCAGACGTCGAAGGCACCGGACTTCAATCAGCCGAGCTGACTAGAACAATTCACCTTGCGGGGACTCCATCCGCGGCGCCACGAAGCATGAGGTGTCCAGCACAGTGTCCCAGGCTCGATCCAGCCCCGCTTTTCGACGTGCCACTTGCATCCGCTTGCGAATGATGTCCGCAAACACTCCCTGTCCGCGCATGCGGGTGGCAAAATTGGAGTCATAGTCCTTCCCGCCATTCATCTGCTGGATGAGACTGATGATGTGGGACGCGCGGTCTGGGTAATGGAGCTCCAGCCATTCCCGGAACAGCTGCTTCAACTCATGGGGTAGGCGAACGCATGTATATCCAGCTGACCTCGCACCGGCAGCGCCTGCCTGCTCGACGATCGCCTCCAGATCACGTTCGTTGAGGGCCGGAATGATCGGCGCGACGAGCACGCCCACCGGAACGCCTGCGCTTGCCAACGTCTCCACCGCCTTCATGCGCCGGTGTGGCGCGCTCGCGCGTGGTTCCAGTTTCGAGGCCAGCTTGTTGTCCAGCGAATTGATCGAAATGAAGACCTGCACGAGATTGCGCTTAGCCATGGGCACGAGAATGTCCAGATCGCGCTCCACCAGTGCGTTCTTCGTCACGATCGTGCACGGATGGTTGCACTCATTGAGCAAGGCCAGGGCGGCGCGCGTGAGGCGCCACTTCTTCTCGATGGGTTGATAGGGATCCGTGTTGCTACCGATATTGATCGGCTTGCAGATATAGCTACGCTTGGACAGCTCCAGGCGGAAAATTTCTTCCAGGTTCGTCTTGGCGAAGAGCTTGGTTTCGAAGTCCAGGCCCGGCGACAGGTTCAGGTAGGCGTGGGAGGGGCGGGCATAGCAATAGATGCAGCCGTGCTCGCAACCGCGGTAGGGATTGATCGCCTGGTCGAAGCCGACGTCGGGGGAGTCATTGCGGCTGATGACGCTACGGGCGCGTTCCTCGCGTACCTCGGTAGTGGGCCGCGGGACCTCTTCGACCTCGCGCAGCCAGCCGTCGTCCTCGGCCTGGTGCCGGATATGCTCGAAGCGTCCTTCCGGATTGGACGCGGCGCCGCGTCCTTTATGGACACGTGTGGTGGGCAGGGGGTCGGACATGGCTTTATCGTAGAGGGCATATGTCTCAGTGCATGCGACATCAAGGGTGCGCCGCCACAATGGCGGATGACGTCCCGACGCCAACCTGCTATACGTAATTTGTAGTACAAATAGGGAACTACGAATAGTGAAATCCATCATCGTGCGCAGCCTGCACAATCAGGTGATCCAGGAGTTGGGGCAACAGATCGTCAGCGGCGAACTCGCGGCGGGCAAGAGCCTGCCACGGGAGGAACTGCTGGCCGAAAGCATGAGCGTAAGCCGTACGGCGCTCCGCGAGGCCATGAAGGTTCTTTCGGCCAAAGGCCTGATCGAGTCGCGCCAGAAAACGGGCACCCGGGTGCGCGAGGCAGTCCATTGGAACCAGCTCGATGCCGACGTACTGGCATGGCGGTGCGCCTCGATGCCGACGGATACCTTCATCGAGGAACTGGTGGAGATGCGCGAGATCATCGAGCCGGCAGCCGCGGCCGCGGCTGCGCGCCGGCACACGCCCGAACAGCTGACGGTGATCAAGGATGCGTACGAGGCCATGGCCGCCGCCGAAGATCTCGATGCCTGGGCGACCGCGGACCTGGCTTTCCACGAAAGCTTGTTGCGGGCCACCAACAACGGATTGCTGACCTCGCTGTTCTCGGTGATCGAGACCGCGCTGGGCACCTATTTCCTGATGTCGGCGCGCAACTCGGCCAACTTCAAGCTGGCACTGCCGCAACACTTCAAGGTCTATGAGGCGGTCCGCCGGCGCCAGCCGGAGGCCGCGCGCCAGGGGATGCTGAAGCTGGTGGCCGACTCGCGCAGCAATGTCCACCACCGGCCCGGGAAATCCCGGACCGCTTGATGGCGAAGGCGGCCGATCAGCGGCCGCCGCGCGCCTATCGGCCGACGCGATCGAGCACCACGGCGGCGGCATCCAGGTCGCCGCGCAGGTCGATGTCGATGCCGTGGTTCATCCAGTACGCACCGCTGGCCACGGTCGGCGTGTCGGCGGCGAGCTTGCCGTGGATGGTACGAAGCCGGTAACGCGCCGTGCCGTCCAGCGCCTGCGGATGGAGCGTCGGGTAAGCCTGCGCCTCCTGGCCCTGGCGGAGGAAGGCGAACAGCACGGCCTGGCTGCCGTCGGCGGCCACCGACTCGGTCGCCGAATACGGCGCACGATCTTGCGGGGACAACAGGCGATACAACCGGCCCAGCTGCACGGTGGCGCGGATGCTCTTGTAGGCGGCGATGTAATCGCGCGCCGTGGCGTCCTCGGCCGCCGTCCACTCCTCAATCTTGGCCCCAATACCGAGCCCGCCCTGCATGGAGGAGAGGAAGCGGAAGTCCAGCGAGCTGCTACGCTTGTTGACCCAGTTCGGCGAGCCGGTCACCCAGGCCATCATCACGGCCGGGG
>NZ_DATHFX010000500.1:0-8067 GCF_035317885.1 Pinirhizobacter sp. | reverse complement strand
AGCTGCAGGATGTTCTCGATGATTTCGTTCAACCGCACGCAGTGGTTGTTGATGATCTCCACCATGCGCAGGTCCGTGTCGTTCAAATCCGTCGACTCGGCCAGAAGCTGCGCCGAATAGCGGATGGCCGCCAGCGGATTGCGGATCTCGTGCGCGATGGAGGCCGACAACCTGCCCAGCGACGAGAGCGTGAGTTCTTCGGCACGGCGGGAAAGCAACGAGGTGTCGTCCAGGAATATCAGCACGTGCGAATCGTCGTGCGGGGCCAGCCGGGTGAAGCGCGGTATGACCTCGGGCACGCCGTCGGCCAGCGCGGTGGCCGATTCATCGAGCTTGCCCGAGGTGCGCCAGTGGTACAGGCGCCGCGACAGTTCCGGCGCCACCGTGCCCAGGTCGCGTTGTTCGGCCGTTGGATTGCCCATCAACATCCAGGCCGATTCGTTCAGCTGGTGGATGCGGTTGGCCTCGTCCACCACCAACACGCCGGTCTTCATGCGGCGGATGATCAGCTCGTTTACCTGGGAAAGGTTGGCCAGGTCCAGGCCGCGCTGTTCGGCCAGGGCCTCGGAGGCTCGCATCTGCCGGCCAAGCACGTAACACAGGGAGGCCGTGGCGAAGTAAGCCAGGCCGAACAAGCCCGATTCGAGCAGCTCCCGGTCGGACTCCACCGTGGTCGATAGCGCCACGAAGGTCTGGCCCAGCATGCCGATGGTGGCCATGGCGGCGAAGAACATCGACAACCGCAGGGGCAGCATCAACGCGCTGACGGCGATGTTGACCACCAGCATCATGGCAATGCCGATGCGTACGTCGTGCATGGCGGCCACCTGCACCACGGCCGCCAGGATGTCCACGGTGACGGCCAGCGCCACGTTCAGGGTCAGCCGGTGCATCCAGGCCCGCGTTCGCCACAGGGCGAACAGGGCGAAGGTCAGGAAGGCCAGGGCGACGAAGCGACTGAGCGTGGGTTGGGGCAGGGCCGGCCAGTCCATCGATCCCGGGCGGAAGGCCAGGCCGGTGTAGACCAGGGCCTGGGCGACGCGGAAAACATGGGCAAACCACAGCTCGTGGCGGGTGCTGTCGGGGCGAAGGCTCGGCCCGGCCGCGGGGTGGGCTGCAGTGCTTGACACGGGCGTTAGGCTTCCGGCGGCATACCCCCCCAGTGGGGCCGCGGCCAGTATAGGCATGAAGCGGCGAAAAAACGGCGCCCGGACCCCCGGCCCTTTCCATTGGGGGCCCATTGAAGGAAAATACCTGGCCGTATGGCGTGGATCGCGTTCGATTCGTCGTTGCGGGCCATCGCACTGCATGTGGGCGGCCCGTGTGCCGTCCTACGCTCCCCCCGTCTTGGCGCCGGGCCAGCCCCACTGGGCCCGTTGCACCTGCACGCTTCCTTATTGTTCGCTCGAGGTATCGAATGAATTTCCACGAGTACCAGGCCAAAGAACTCTTTGCCAAGTACGGTATCGCCGTGCCCCCGGGCAAGGTCGCCAACTCCACCGACGCCGCCGTCGACGCCGCCAAGCACCTTGGTGGGTCACAGTGGATGGTCAAGGCCCAGATCCACGCCGGTGGCCGCGGCAAGGCCGGCGGCGTCAAGTTCTGCAAGAGCCTCGACGACGTCCGCGCCGCCGCCAAGAGCATGCTGGGCACCCACATGGAAACCTACCAGTCCGCCGGCCGCGCGCTGCCGGTGAACCTGGTGCTGGTGACCGATGCCACGGACATCGCCAGGGAACTGTACCTGTCGATCCTGACCGACCGCGATTCCAAGTCCATCAGCTTCATCGCCTCCAAGCACGGCGGCGTGGACATCGAGCAGGTGGCCAAGGACACCCCGGAGGACATCCACACCATCGTGGTCGACTTCGTCGAAGGCCTGCAGCCCTACCAGTGCCGCCAGCTCGGCTTCGCGATGGATCTCAACGCCAAGCAGGTGGGGCAGCTCACCAAGATCATGCTGGGCCTGTACAAGCTGTTCAACGAAAAAGACCTCGCCCTGGTGGAACTCAACCCGCTGGCGATCCTGGCCGACGGCAACCTCGCCGCGCTCGACGGCAAGGTCAATTCCGACGACAACGCCGAGTTCCGCCATGCGGATCTGGCTGCCATGCGCGACCTCTCGCAGGAAGACGCCGCCGAAGCCGCGGCTATCACGCACAACCTCAACTACGTCACCATGGACGGCACCATCGGCTGCATGGTCAATGGCGCGGGCCTGGCCATGGCCACCATGGATGTCATCCAGCTGGCCGGCGGTGAGCCTGCCAACTTCCTGGACGTCGGCGGCGGCGCCACCAAGGAGCGCGTCACCGAGGCTTTCAAGCTGATCCTGTCCTCCGACAAGGTGAAGGCGATCCTGGTGAACATCTTCGGCGGCATCGTCCGCTGCGACCTGATCGCCGAGGGCATCATCGCCGCGGTCAAGGAAGTGGGCCTGAAGATTCCCGTCGTGGTGCGCCTGCAGGGCACCAACGTGGAGAAGGGGCGCGAGCTCCTGGCCAACTCCGGCCTGGCGATCACGCCGGCCGACGATCTCAACGACGCGGCGCAGAAAGCCGTGGCTGCGGCCAAGGGCTGAGGAGCACTATAAATGAGCGTCCTGATCAACAAGAACACCAAGGTCCTCGTGCAGGGTTTCACCGGCCAGCAGGGCACCTTCCACGCCGAGCAGGCGATCGACTACGGTACCAAGGTGGTCGGCGGCGTCACCCCGGGCAAGGGCGGTTCCGAGCACATCGGCCTGCCGGTCTTCAATTCGGTGAAGGAAGCGGTCGATGACACCGGCGCCGATGCATCGGTGATCTTCGTGCCGCCGCCGTTTGCGGCCGATTCCATCCTGGAAGCCATCGAAGCGGGCATCAAGGTCATCGTCACCATCACCGAAGGCATCCCGGTGCTGGACATGCTGCGCGTGAAGAACGTGCTCAAGTCGCACCCCGATACCGTGCTGATCGGCCCGAACTGCCCCGGCGTGATCACCCCGGGCGAGTGCAAGATCGGCATCATGCCGGGTCACATCCACAAGCCGGGCAAGGTGGGCATCGTGTCCCGTTCGGGCACGCTCACCTATGAAGCTGTGTTCCAGACCACCAACGAAGGCCTGGGCCAGAGTACCTGCATCGGTATCGGCGGCGACCCGATCAACGGCCTGAACTTCATCGACTGCCTGAAGCTGTTCCAGGACGACCCGCAGACCGAAGGCATCATCATGGTCGGCGAGATCGGCGGTTCCGCCGAGGAAGACGCCGCCGAGTTCATCGGCGAGTACGTCAAGAAGCCGGTGGTGTCCTTCATTGCCGGCGCCTCGGCCCCCCCGGGCAAGCGCATGGGCCATGCCGGCGCCATCATCTCCGGCGGCAAGGGCACGGCGGCGGCGAAGTTCGCTGCGCTGGAAAAGGCTGGCGTCACCACGGTGAAGTCGCCGGCGGACCTGGGCAAGACGCTTGCCGGGCTGATGAAGTAACGGCGCCTGTCGCCGTATGAAAAAAGGGCCGCATCGCGGCCCTTTTTTTTGCACCATTACGCCGCCAGTGCGAGCCTGGCATTTTGGCCGGCATATGCGCGCATGTCGGCCCAGAGTTTCTCGATGTGGTGCCATTGGGTGCCAAGCACACCGATCGATACGCGCACCATCCATGCGTCATCCACCTGCGCTGCCGTCAGGTATGCCTTGCCCGACTCGTTGAGCGCCTGGACCCAGGCTCGTGTGTGTTCATCGAGTTCGGCGCCGCTGACGCCCGGCGGCTCATGGCGGACGCAAACGGTTTGCAGCGTGATTTTATTCACCACGTGCCATCCCGGTTCGGCATCTACCAGCTGCGCCAGTCGACGTGCATTGACCAGGTCGCGGCGTATACGTTTGCTAAGGCCATCCACGCCTTGCTCGCGGATCAGGAACCAGAGTTTCAAGGCGCGAAAGCGCCGGCCCGTGGGTATGCTCCAGTCCCTCAGCTGCGTCACCTTTCCATCCGTCGGCGTGCGCAAGTAGCTTGGGCAAGTCCCCATGACCTTGGTCAGATGCTCGTGGTCGCGCACGAACATCATCGAACTGTCGAACGCCGCACCCAGCCATTTGTTGGGGCTGACCACGATGGAATCGGCGCGTTCGATGCCTTCCCATCCGGGCCTGCATTCAGGCAGGAGCATCGCGGCGCCTCCCATGGCGGCGTCAACGTGAAGCCACATGCCGCACTCTTGCGCGACATCCGCTATGGCGTCGATATCGTCCATGGCGGTATTGGCCGTCGCACCCGTCGTTGCGATGATGGCGACGGGCCGCGCACCGCGTGCGATGTCCTCGTTGATCATGGCGCGGAGGCGCTTCGCATCGAGGCTTCCTCCAGGCTGTATTGGCACGATGCGGATGTGATCGGTACCGAAGCCGGCAATCATGGCGGTTTTGCCCACCGAGCTATGGGCGCGGGCGGACGTATAAACCATCCCCGGGTGTGCCGGCTGCCGGATGCCGCCCTTGGCGTACTTGCTGCCGGAATATCGCTCGCGTGCGCAGACAATGGCGATGAGCGTCGAGACTGACGCCGATTCCTGGATGGCGCCGCGCCACGCAGGGCCGAGGCCCAGCATCTGGCGTAACCAGTCCACGCACGTCTCTTCAAGTTCCGTCAGCGCCGGGCTTGCCTCCCACGAAATGCCAACCATGCCCAGGCCGGTGCTCAGCAGATCACCCAACACGGACGACAGCTCCACGTTGGACGGAAAAAAGCCGAAGAAGGAGGGATGTTGCCAGTGCAGCACGCCCGGAAGGAGGATGGACTCGAAGTCGGCCATGATGTCGGACACAGGTTCCGCCTGCCTGGGTGGCGCCTTGGGTAGGGCGGCGCGGATGGCGCCGGGTTCGATGGTACGGGATACGGCGCGCTCTTCGATCTTCTCGCGATACGTCGCGATCCAGTCGATGAGGGCGTGGCCATGCTCACGAAACTCATTCGGGGTCAAGGTTCGATGCTCCGGTGGGTCATTGCTGACGGCTGTGCCATTTTCCGGTTGTGCATCGATCACGGCTGTCGGCTGGACGGCAGCGAGCCAAGACAACGCCACTGGCATTGGCGTGTGTGGCGGACCACAAGCTTGTAGGTGCCGGCAAGAAACACCGGTATCGGACGCCTGCAAGGCGCCGGTGCACCGGCAGGGATTATCATAGGGGTCTTGCCCACGGAGTGCCTCCATGAACGCGTTACGCATCGCCCTGGCCCAGCATGATTTTCCCGTGGGTGCCGTCGAGCCGAATGCGCAGCGTGTGCGGGATCTCACAGCCTCTGCCATCGCTGCCGGGGCACAGTTGGTCGCGTTCCCCGAGCTCACCCTTTCTGGCTACCCGCCCGAAGACCTGCTGCTTCGACCCAGCTTCCTGGAAGCCTGCGACAAGGCGCTCGATGCGCTGGCGCGTGAAAGCGCCGACGTCACCACCATCGTCGGCCACCCACTATTGATGGGCGAGGTCTTCAACGCCGCCAGCGTGCTGCGCCAGGGGGCGATCGAAACCACCTACCGCAAGCAGGCGCTGCCGAACTACACCGTGTTCGACGAGAAGCGCTATTTCCGGTCGGGCAGTGCGCCCTGCGTGATCGAAGTCGAAGGTGTGCGGATAGGTCTGTTGATCTGCGAAGACATCTGGGAACCCGAGCCCGCCGCGCACGTGGCGCAGGCAGGGGCGGAGATGATCGTGGTGATCAACGCCTCACCGTACGACATCCACCAGGCCGCCACCCGCGAGGGGCTGCTGGCCGAGCGCGCGAAGGACAACGACCTGCCCATCGCCTACGTCAACCAGATCGGCGGCCAGGACGACCTGCTGTTCGACGGTGCCTCTCTGCTTGTCAACCGCGACGGCAGTATCGCCGCGCGCGCGCCGTCATTCGTCGAGGCGTTGCTGATGGTCGACTACAACCGGGCATCGCGCACGCTCAGGGCCGTCGACTGGCCGGCCTATGAGGCCCTTCCCGAGGAAGCCATCATCTATGCGGGGTTGGTGCGCGGCATCCGCGACTACATCGGCAAAAACCGTTTCCCAGGGGTGTTGCTTGGCCTTTCCGGTGGCATCGACTCGGCGCTCACCCTCGCCCTGGCGGTGGACGCGCTCGGCGCGGACAAGGTCACGGCGGTGATGATGCCCACGCGCTATACATCCGATCTTTCCCTGCGCGAGGCCAGGGCCCAGGCCGACCACCTCGGCGTTGAATACCACGTGCTTCCCATCGGCGGGATCTTCGACAGTTTCATTGGCACGCTCGATCCCGTCTTCGCCGGTCGCGCGCCCGACACCACCGAGGAAAACCTGCAGTCACGCACGCGCGGCGTGTTGCTGATGGCGATGTCCAACAAGACGGGCAAGCTGTTGTTGTCCACGGGCAACAAGAGTGAGATGGCAGTGGGCTATGCCACGCTGTACGGCGACATGTGCGGCGCCTATGCGCCGCTGAAAGATGTCTACAAAACACTTGTGTTCCGTCTTTCCCGCTGGCGCACGGCGATCGATGGCGCGATCCCGATGGCCGTGATCGAGCGCCCGCCGTCGGCGGAGTTGCGCGAAGACCAGAAAGACGAAGACTCCTTGCCCCCCTACGACGACCTCGATGCCATCCTCGAGCTATTCATCGAAGGCGAGAAATCCGCCGACGACATCGCCGCCGCCGGCTTCGACCGTGATGTGGTGGCGAGGGTGATCCGCCTGGTCTACGTCAATGAGTTCAAGCGCCGCCAGGCAGCGCCCGGGCCGCGCGTCACTGAAAAGGCGTTCGGTCGCGAGCGGCGTTATCCGATCACGTCCGGCTGGCGTTGAACTTGCCGGCGCCTTGCCAGGCATAAAAAGAAAGGCCCGGCGATCGCTCGCCGGGCCTTCTTCTTGATGCGGGATATCAGTGGTGCCCGGAGAACGGAATCGTGCGGCGCCACACCGACGGATGGTGCGGCCAGTTCGGATCCGTCAGATAGGGATGGTTCGGGTAGTTCAGCGCCAGCACCTTCTTCGTCTGCTCGGCGAGGTCCGGCTGCTCGAGCATGATGTAGCTGCGGGTAAGGATGGCCAGCGCATCGCCCGTCTGCGGGGACTGCTGGTAGTGCTCGATCACGTACTGTGAGCGATTGGCCGAGGCCACGTAAGCCTTGTTGCGCAGGTAGAACTCCGCCACGTTGATCTCGAACTGGGCCAGCTCGTTGCGCAGGAAGATCATGCGCTGGCGGGCGTCGGCCGTGTAGTCGGAGTTCGGATAGCGGCGGGAGAGTTCGCTGAAGTCGTCGAAGGCCTGCAGGTTGAAGCCCTGGTCGCGGCGCGTCTGGGCGCCGTCGCGCTGGATGAAGCGCTCGATCAGGCCGCCGCTGCGGTCGAAATTGATCAGGCCGCGCAGGTAGTAGGCATAATCAGCGTGCTTATGCGTGGGAAAGGTCTTCAGGAACCGGTTGATGGTGGAATACGCATCGTCCGGCTTGTTGTCCTTGTACTGTGAATAGGCCATGTCCAGCTGGGCCTGCTCGTTGTACTCACCGGAAGGGAAACGGGCGATCAGGCGCTGATAGGCCTTCTCCGCTGCCGCATAATCGGAATTCTCCAGCGAATCGTGAGCGGTGGAGTACAGCTTTTCCACCGGCATCGTGTCGATGGTGTCGCCCTTGTGGCGGAACATCGAGCAGCCGCCCGCCAGAAGGGCGAGGCAGAGCATAATTAGCAGCTTGGTTGCACGCATTTAAAGGGTTCGGATGCTGGATCGAATGAGCATGATAGCCGAAACCGGCCAAAAGCCGGGGAGCGGCCGATGAGTACCATACGGCATGAGGCCCGGGTGCCGATGGCAGCCGCGGGACGCCGTTTCGACCAGACATTGGCCGAGATGTTCCCGCAGTATTCCCGCTCCCGGCTGACCGCCTGGGTCAAGGCGGGCTCCGTCCTGCTCGACGGCCGCGTTGCGGCGCCGCGGCAACTGCTGGTGGGCGGCGAGGCGGTGGCGATCGAGGCGGAGGTGGCGGTGGAAACCCACGCCGAGCCTGAGGCGATGGACCTGGACATCCGCCATGAGGACGACCACCTGCTGGTGCTGAACAAGCCGGCGG
>NZ_DATHFX010000499.1:0-5939 GCF_035317885.1 Pinirhizobacter sp. | reverse complement strand
GAGATAGATCAGCCGCAATGACGTCATCTTTGAGCACCGCATGTTCGAACGGTACCGGCACGACCTCATGGGGGCGGTTGAATGTGTTGACCGAAGTGATGGCCGGTGCCGTCAGCATCTTGCCTTGCAGGTTCGCGCCGTGGGGACCAACCAGGTGGATGTGCACCGTCGTGGCGTGATGCGGATCGAGGTTCACCAATGCCACGTGCAGTACGCCAGCGGTGTCCCGCCCGGCAGCGGCGTGGATGCCCGGTACCTTGGCGTTGCCATAGTGATATGCCGGCGTTTCGACCTCAATCGGCAAATTTGTAGCGCCCTGGAACACCTTGTACATATCGAATACGTAGATGTCCAGGGTGATGGCCGCCGAAAGCGCATCGCGCAGGCTGTTCTGCTGGTATAGCACCGCATCCCCTGCGTCGGGATCCTGGTCCGTCCAGTTGCCCCACTCGTCCACGGCCAGTGCCACGCGCTTCTTCGGATCGTATTTGTCCATGACCTGGCTATGCCGGGTGATGAGGTCGTCCATGCCCAGCGCACCCTGCAAGGTGGATATCCACTGGTCCTCGCCGAATTGCGTGGCCGAACCTTTGTGTTTCCAGTCGCCAGTGGGGATGCTGTAGTTGTGCAGGCTTATGGCATCGATCTGGCTGCCTGCCGCTGCCATCAGGCTATCGGTCCAATGCACGTCGCCGGCATTCGCGCCACTGGCAATGCGCGTGATCGGCGCATTCGGCGGTGCGTGCACGAACGTGGCGTACTGGTTATAGACGTCCGCATAGAACTGTGGCCGCATCGAGCCACCACAGCCCCACATTTCGTTGCCGATGCCGACATAATCGAGCTTCCATGGCTTGTCGCGCCCGTTCGCCCGGCGCTCCTGCGCCAGGCTGGAATGGCCGTCCGCTGTGATGTACTCGATCCACTGGCTCATGTCGCGCGGCGAACCCGTGCCGACGTTGATGCTGACGTAAGCCTTTGCACCGATCAGCTCGGCGAAATCCATGATCCCTTGATGTTGGGTATCGGCGAATGCTCCCCGACCCAGATCCCACCATAAATGCCGTGCCCGAGCTGCTCGGCGAACTGGCCGTAGATCTCCGGATGGATCACTGCTCCAGGACGATCGGCATGAACCGTGATGTCGACAGCGGGACTACCGTGTACGCAAGTTGCCGATGCCGCGACCAGCCATGCGATGGCTCCTCCGATCCGCGCCCGAACGCTCACCTTCATGAAGCCCCCTCGCGTGCTTGTGCCACCGGTGTAAGCCTGGCTCATGGTGTTTTCCCTGTGGCTGGACCTGCATCCGCTTCGGTCAAGAGGCTGTCCAGATTGCTGACCACCTTCTTCCAGCCGTCGCCCATATTGCGGTAGGCGGTGTCGTTCTTGGGCAGCACGAACCCCGAATGCACGAGGCGCACGCGTGTACCCTGCTCAACCTTGGACAGCGTCCATGTCACCACCGTATCCAGCGGCGCGCCGTAGCCTTCGTTGCCCTGATTACCGCTCTGCCAGCTATAAACGAACCGTTCGCAGGGCACCACTTCCAACACCTGGCAATGGATGACGCCATCCCACTCGCCCGCCGACTTCGTCTGGAAGGTGAAGCGGTTGCCGGCCACAGCCTCGAAGCCCAGAGGCGCCATCAACCAGCGCGCGATCAGATCACCCGTGGTCAGCGCCTTCCAGATCGTCGCCGGTGCATGCGGAAAGACTTCGTCCACCACGATGGCTTGAGCGTCGGGTTGAAGCGCGGGACTGTTCATGGGTCGATGTCCTTGAGAAGCGTGCGGAAGTTGGTGAAGCGCTCGCGCCAGAAGACGCCGTAGTGGCTCATCCAGTCGACCAGCGGCGTGAGGCCGTCCGGCTGCGCCCGGTAATAGACGTTGCGTCCCTCGGGACGCTCAACCACCAGCCCCGCCTGCTTGAGCAATTTCAGGTGCTGGGAAATCGCGCCCTGCGTCACTCCGCTCCCGCGAGTTAGTTCAGCGACGGTGATCTCGTCGGCCCCGACTACGCGCTCGAACACGGCACGCCGGGTCGGGTCGGCCAGGGCGCGCATGACAGCGGTGATGGCGACGGCTTCAGTCATGGAACGACACATTAGCCATTGCTTATTGATTAGTCAATACTAATCTTTAGTGTCAACTCAGCTCGCCGCCTTCTTCACCAGCACGCCGATGCGGGCCTGCTCGGCCGAGCTCATTTCCTTAAGGGCGAAGGCAGTCGGCCACATCGGGCCATCGTCAAGGTTCGCCTTGTCGCTGAAGCCAAGCGTCGCGTACCTCGCCTTGAACTTCTGCGCGCTTTGGAAAAAGCACAGGACATGGCCGTCCTTTTCATACGCGGGCATGCCGTACCAGGTTCTCGGCGACAGGGTCGGCGCGTTGGCTTTGATGATGGCGTGAATCCGCTCGGCCATGCCGCGATCCGGTTCGGGCATTTGGGCGATCTTCGCGAGCACGTCCTTCTCTCCGTCTGCCTTGCTTGCGCGTGAGCCTCGGCGCGCGGTCGCCTTCAGTTCTTCGGCGCGTTCCGCCATCGCGGCTCGCTCGTCATCGGTGAATCCCTTGGGCTTTCCGCTTGTAGGTTTCATTTTATGAATCTCTTTGAAATTCATTAAATTACTGACACAACTTCAAGTATAGTCGCCGCCCGTTTTCAACTTCCTGACAGTTCTTTGCGCCGTACGATGATGCGCGATACCAGGCCATAGGCGACGGCTTCCTCGGCAGCCATCCACAGATCGCGCTCGATATCTCCGAGCACTCGCTCGATCGGCTGCCCAGTTTCGCGCGCGATGACATGGGCGATTCGCTGGCGTGCCTTGATGATCTCCTTGGCCTGGATGGCGATGTCGCTGGCCGGTCCACCTGCGCCGCCGCTGGGCTGGTGAATCAGGAAACGCGTCTGCGGCAGGCAGAATCGGCGTTCCCGCGGCACTCCGAGGTAGAGATGGGTGGCGGCGCTGCCCACCCAGCCTGTGCCGATCATGTTGACGGGCGCGGAGATGAAACGCAGTACGTCGTGGATCGCATCGCCGGACTCCAGGTGTCCGCCGGGGGAGGAAACGATCACGTCGATCGGGGCAGCGGAATCGGCGTCCAGCGCCAACAGACGGCGGACCGTCTCGGACGCCACGACATCCGTGACGGTGCCGAACACCAGCACGGTCCGGGCGCGGAACGTTTTTTCTTCCAGGAAAGCGCTGTTCTGTGCCGCGATAGGCTGGGTGGCCGTGTCCGGATCATTGGCAAGCATCTTGAAAAACTCCTTAGTGTTAGGTTCATTGAAAAGAAGCACTCTAATGGAACTGCCGTACGCTTCGCTCAAGCCAGAGAAAAGAAACCAGTGCCGTGGCGGGTGCGGATGCCCGCGTGGCGACTACCGTTTCAAGCAGCGCCAGGACGGCGGGCTGGTCGACCAGGCCGAGGTCGGCTAGCGCGCAATCGCGCAACTGGCCGGCAATCGACGAGGCGTGCCGGGATATCGATGCTGCCATCACCCCGGTAAACGTCTCCTTGGTGTAGTCGCGCGGGAAAACGTCATTGCCCAGGTGCTTGTGCAGGTATTGCCGTATAAGCTCCCGGCCCTGCCGATGTTCGCGCGGAAGCCGGTGGCAGAAGGCCGCGAGGCTGGGGTCGCTCAGCGGATTGACCGGCCACAATCCATGCCGAACCAGATCGGGGGCGCGGCAGGCAACTGCCAATAACGCCGTCGATGGCACTGGGCTTGCGGGAGCATCGAAGTTCCGCAGGCTTTGGGCCGCGCTCCGTGCGTGGCGGGTGAGCAGCTGCTCGGCGTAATGCCTGACTTCGTGCGCCCTCCCCGGCTCACCCGGGCCAGGCTTGCGCACTTCATCCAGATAGCTCGGAAACAGCTCATCGCCACCGATGCCGGTAAAGAGCATGTCGTGTCCCTGCGCACGCGCCTTGCGCCACAGGGCCGAGCACGCCTCCAGGTAATATTCCCGGGACAGGTTCTTTGTCTGTGCCGGCTGCTGGATATCGAGATCCGGCGGAAAGGCGGACATCTCCACGGTCTGGTCGATAAGGCCAAGCCGGCTTGTGATCTGATTCCGCCGCTCAATTTGCGGGTGGCGAACGTCGCCATCGAGCAGGATTCCCTTGCTTGCCACAGGACCCAGGCATTTCGCCAGGGCGCAGGCGACGCTGCCTGAGTCCATGCCACCGCTTAATTCGAGTGAGATGCGGTTCGCCACCATCGGTCTAGCCGATACTGCGCGCTCGATGAGTTCGGCGAACATCACCAACGCATCGCGCCCCTCCGGCAAGGGGGTGGGAGAGGTTTCCTCGGCCGTCGCCGGATACCGGTAATTTGCCCTGCCCGGTTGGACATCAAGGCAAGCACGCTCGGTCAGCAACTGGATGCCCACGCACAGCTGACGGGCCGAATAGACCGGGTTCATGACAAGGCGATGACTTGCGATTTCCGCATCGATCGCCAGCGGCTCCGTCGCCAGATCCGTGACGTCCCAGGAAATCCTGATCCTGTCCTCGGTAGCGCGGTAGTAAACAGGTACGGAACCCAATACGCCGGCGCGGACTTTCATTCGACATCCCGCCTGCGCGCCCTCGATCATGACGTAGTCGAGATGCCACAGGAGGCATTGCCGATATAGCCTTTGGAATTCCCCGGTGTCGACATCGCGCGTCGCGGCAGTTGCTCCTGGCGATGCCGCCGCACGCTCCCTCACCATGACGAACCACTGGCCTTCCGTCCTTACCAGCAGTACCTCGAGGCTGGGATGCGCATGGGGTGTGATTCGGCTATCTCCCAGTGCAATGGAGCCGTCCCTCCACTGCGCTTGATGGGAGAGATCCGGCAAAGCGATATCGGCCTTCAGCATGGTGGATTCTTATCCATGAAGAAGCCGTTTCCCTTGGGGGAAACGGCTTCGTATTATCAAAGGCGAGATTAATTTGCCGAATTTGCGCCTCAACCGCCGCCGTGGATAGTGCCTACCCTGCCGATATCGCCATCGGCATTGATTTTGGGTGCAAGCTTTCCTGCGCCTGCCTGGAATTGCAGCGGTCCTTCCAGCTGAACTCCGAAAGGATTGATTTCGTTCTGTATTTCTTCGTGCATCACAACATTAAGCTGATCCATGGGAGCACTCCGAATGAGATAAATATGCCGCCCCTATGGCGGCCTCTAAAACGTATCACGATTTATCATTATCAAATAACCATCAATGAATTAATTATATTTAATATGAAATATCGCACGTTCTTCCGGTTCGCCTAGCAAGGGAATCCCGACACGCTTGTTACTCTGATCATCCGTATAGCTGGAGCTACCGTAGATCCCATCAACAACTACTGGGAGATACCAGCGATGACGAAGCACGTGACCGGAACGCGCGAGGAATGGCTCGCCGCACGAGTGGAGCTACTGGGTGCAGAGAAGGACTTGACGCGACGCGGCGACGAGCTGGCACGGCGCCGTCAGGAACTGCCGTGGGTGCGAGTGGACAAGGCCTATCGATTCGAGACCGACGAAGGGAGCGCCTCGCTGGCTGACCTCTTCCGGGGGCGTTCGCAACTGATCGTCTACCACTTCATGTTCGGTCCCGACTTCGCAGCGGGTTGCCCTTCCTGTTCGGCAATCGCGGACGGGTTCAACGGCTCTGTTGTCCACCTGGCGAACCATGATGTCACGCTGCTGGCTATATCCCGGGCGCCGCTTGCGAAGCTTCAGGTATACAAACGCAGGATGGGATGGACATTTCCCTGGGCGTCCTCCCACGACGGAGACTTCAACTTCGACTTCAATATCTCGTTCACCGAGGAGCAACAACGCGAAGGAAGCATCGAATACAACTATGGCCGTGGCAACCATGCCATGGATGCGTCACCGCCCCTTGAACCCGTAGTCCAGCTCGCCGCGACCTGCGGTACCGACGCGCCTACCTA
>NZ_DATHFX010000498.1:0-3164 GCF_035317885.1 Pinirhizobacter sp. | reverse complement strand
ACCAGCTGCACATCCATCGTGGCCAGGATGTCCTTATCCACTACGACATTGATACCGGTGATGCGGACGTATTTAATGGACGCGCCCGCGCGGCGCAGGTGGCGCTGGTGGATAACGCCTATAGCGCTGCCTATGCGCCGGGCGGCAACATCTTCTCCGTGTTCGATTTCGTCATCGAGAACGGCCGCATCACCGGTATCAATGTCGTAGTGGATAAGGACATCCTGGCCACGATGGATGTGCAGCTGGTTTGAAATGGGGTCAGAGTAATTACTCTGACCCCGCTCTCACACCCGCTTACGCCTCCGCCGGCGGCCCCACCTTCCCTTTCTTCTTCCGGCGTCCCATCGCCTCGACAGCGCGCGACATGTACACGTAGATCACCGGCGTCAGGTACAGGGTAAGGATCTGCGACACCACCAGGCCACCGACCACGGCCAGGCCCAGCGGACGGCGGGTAGAGGCACCGGCGCCCAGGCCCAGGGCGATGGGCAAGGTGCCAGCGAAGGCCGCCATGGTGGTCATCATGATCGGGCGGAAACGTACCTGGCAGGCTTCGTAAATAGCCTCGGCCGGCGTGACATCACCATGGCGCTGACGCTCCAGCGCGAAGTCGATCATCATGATCGCGTTCTTTTTGACGATACCCACCAGCATCACGATGCCGACGAAGGCGAAAAGATCGAGCGTGGCGTTGAAGACTTCCAATGTGAGCAGCGCACCCACCGCCGCGGCCGGCAGGCCGGAAAGAATGGTGAGCGGTTGGATGAAGCTCTCGTACAGGATGCCCAGCACCAGGTAGATCACGAACACCGCCAGCAGCAGCAACAGGCCCATGCCCTGCATGGAGTCCTGGAAGGCCTGCGCGGTGCCCTGGATGCTGCCGTTGATGGTGGCCGGCAGGCCCATCTTGTTCATCGCACCGTTGATGCTGCCCACTGCCTCGCTCAAGGAAACACCGGGAGCAAGGTTGAACGACACCGTCACCGCCGGCAGCTGGCCCTGGTGGTTCACGGTGAGTACTTCAGGCTTGCGTTCGAAATGCGCCACGGTATTGAGCGGCACCAGCGCGCCGGCGTCGGTGGTGACGTAGATCTTCGACAGCACGCTGGTGTCGCTCTGCATGCGCCGCTCGACCTCCATGATCACCCAGTACTGGGTGGCCGCGCCGTAGATGGTGGAGATCTGGTTGGCGCCGAAGGCACTACCCAGCGCCGTCTGCACCTGGTTCATGGTCAGGCCCAGGGTAGAAAGCTTGTCGCGGTCCACCACCACGTTCATCGACGGGCTGTTGAGATCGAGGTCGGAGGTGACGTCCTGGAAGCCTGGCAGCTCCTTGAAAGCATTGAGCGCCTTGCCCGACCAGTCGTACAGCGACTGCAGTTCCGTCGACTGCAACGTGTACTGGTACTGCGCCTTCGACTGGCGGCCGCCAATCTGGATCGCCGGCGGATTCTGGATGTAAGTGCGGATGCCGGGAATGGCAGCGTATTTCTTGCGCAGCGACTGGATCAGGTCATCCACGCCCAAGTCGCGCTCGCCGGCATCTTTCAGGCGCAGGAACAACGAGCCATTGTTGGCGGTGGCGCGCGGTCCGCCGGCGCCCACCGAAGACATGTACGAATCGATATTCGGATCGTCGCCGGTGAGCTTGGCGATCTCCTGCTGCCGCGCGGCCATGGCGGCGAAGGAGATATCCGTCGGGCCTTCTACGGCAACGCGAAGCTGGCCGGTATCGCCTGCCGGAATAAAATCCTTCGGCACGACGTAGAACAACAGGCCCGTGGCCAGCAGGCTGGCCACGAAGCCCAGCATCACCAGTCGCGGACGCGCCATGGCCCAGGCCAGGCTGGTGCCGTAGCCGTGGCTGCCCGCGCTGAAACCGCGGTCGAACATGCGCACGATCCATGCAGGTTTCGCGTCGTGGTCGTGCTTCAGGAACCGGCTGCACAGAAGTGGCGTGAGGGTGACCGACACCAGGCCTGAGATAAGGATCGCCACCGAGATGGCCACGGCGAATTCGTGGAACAGGCGGCCGATGATGCCGCCCATGAACATCACCGGGATGAACACGGCGATCAGCGACAATGTCATCGAGATGATGGTGAAGCCGATCTCGTTGGAGCCCTTCACCGAGGCTTCGAAGGGCTCTTCGCCGGCCTCGATGTGCCGGATGATGTTCTCCAGCATCACGATGGCATCGTCCACCACGAAACCCACGGCCAGGGTCAGGGCCAGCAGGGAGAGGTTGTCCAGGCTGTAACCCAGCGCGAACATGACGCCGAAGGTGCCGATCACCGAGATCGGCAGGGCGACGGCCGGGATCAGCGTGGCCGAGACATTGCCCAGGAACAGGTAGATCACCAGCACCACCAGCACGCCGGCCAGGATCAGGGTGAACTGCACGTCATGCACCGAGTCGCGGATCGACTGCGAGCGGTCGTAGAGCACATCCAGCTTCACCGACGGTGGCAGGGTGGCGCGGAATCCCGGCAGCGTGGCCATGATGCGGTCCACGGTTTCCACCGTGTTGGCGCCTGGCTGGCGCTGGATCGCCAGCACGATGGCGCGCTCACCGTTGTACCAGGCGGCTACCTGGTCGTTCTGCACGCTGTCCTTGGCGTTGGCGAGGTCCTTCAGCCGCACGGGCGCACCGTTGCGGTAGGTGACCACGATGTCGTTATAGGGCGCCGCCTTCATCAGCTGGCCGTCGGAGCGGATCGACAGCAACTGGCGCTGGCCGTTGAGCGAGCCGGTGGCCTTGTTGACGTTGGCGTTGGCGATCGCCGTCTGCAGCTGGTCGATGCCGATGCCGGTGGCAGCCAGCCGATCGGGATCCACGCTCACTCGCACGGCGTATTTCTGCGAACCGTATACGTTGACCTGGGCCACGCCATCGATCATCGACAGCTGCTGGGCCAGCTCGGTCTCGGCGTAGTCGTCCACCGTGGAAAGCGGCAGGGTGGACGAGCGCATTACCAGGTTCAGGATCGGCGCATCGGCCGGATTCACCTTGCGATAGCTGGGCGGCGTGGGCATTTCCTGCGGCAGCTGGCGCTGTGCGGCGGCAATGGCCGATTGCACGTCCTGCGCGGCGGCGTCGATGTTCCGGTCGAGCTTGAAGCTGACGGTGATGGTGGTACTGCCCAACGCGCTGGTCGAGC
>NZ_DATHFX010000497.1:0-7875 GCF_035317885.1 Pinirhizobacter sp. | reverse complement strand
CACGAAGAAGTCGATGGTGGCCTGCATCTGCCCGGTGAAGCCCTCTTCGTCCCATGGCAGGAACAACTCGCCCTGGATGAACGGGTAGACGATGCGGCCCAGGCGGATCACCGACGAGCGTGACATGCGGCGGTTATTGAGGAAGCAGCAGGCCACCCACGCGGCTGTGGCATTGAGGTGCAGCACGTTGTTGCGGAAGTAGGAAAGCAGTACCGCCTGCTCACCCTCGGCCATCAGCACGTCGCCCAGCGGGTGGCGCACGCGCCGGATCCAGCCCATCTGTTCGCCGTAGGCGATGATGCCGGCCGGCGGGGCCGGGGTGACGGTAACGCGGTCGGAATAGGGCAGGTCCGTGACCAGGGCCTTGGTCAGTTCCAGCTGGGCCAGCAGGTCGCTCTCGGCCATGGCATGCTTGGGTGTGGCCAGAAGCGCCAGCGCCAGCAGGTTGATCGGGTTGACGTCGGCGGCGCGGTTGATGTTCACCAGGATGCGTTCGGCGAGGTTGTCCACCATGCCGGACAGCCACTCGGGCCTGGCATCGGGCGCGGCCGTGGTCTGGCGCCAGGTAGGCTCGGCGGCATCGAGCAGCGGTTCCAGCGCGATCGGCTCACCGAAGTTCAAGGTGACGTGGCCGTAGCGCTGGCGAAGCACTTTCAGGCCCCGCAGCAGGCCCAGCAGGGATTCCTTCTCTTTCGGCTTGCCGGTCAATTCACCGATGTAGGATTTTCCTTCCATCAGTTTCTCGTAGCCGATGTACACCGGCTGGAACAGTACCGGGCGGCGCGGCGCGCGCAGGAACGCACGTACCGTCATCACCAGCATGCCGGCCCGCGGCGCCAGCAGGCGGCCGGTACGCGAGCGGCCGCCTTCGATGAAATATTCCAGCGGTACGCCGCGGTCGACCAATTGCGCCAGGTATTCGTTGAACACCACCGAATACAGCGCGTTGCCGCGGAAGCTGCGTCGCAGGAAGAAGGCGCCGCCGCGACGCAGGATCGCTCCGATCACCGGCAGGTTCAGGTTCACGCCAGCGGCGATGTGCGGCGGCACCACGCCGGACTGGTGCAACTGGTAGGACAGCAGCAGA
This sequence comes from Pinirhizobacter sp., assembly GCF_035317885.1. GTDB lineage: Bacteria > Pseudomonadota > Gammaproteobacteria > Xanthomonadales > Rhodanobacteraceae > Pinirhizobacter. Next base: position 6,788 of record NZ_DATHFX010000497.1, on the reverse strand, counting down.
TAGTCCGTATGGCTGCGATGGCATGGCACGTACACCACTTCGTGACCCGGCGCCGCGGCGCGCGCCTTGTCGAAATGGTGCATGGCGATGCCGTCGTAAAGCTTGTTCCAGAAGTTCGACAGCACGAATGACGTCGAACGCACCACCGGGTGGGAATAGTCGGCCGAGATTTCCATGGCCATGTCGTGCGCCCGCCGCCACGCGCGGGCGTAGGGGATCTTTTCCTTGGCCGACGTGGCGGCCACGGCATCCCGTACCGGTTCGGCATTGAGCACCGCGTCGACCACGGTGCGCCGATGGGAGAGGTCCGGGCCGATCACCGCGGCACGGATGCGGCGGAAATGCGTCCGCAACACGCGGGCGATCTTGCGCGTCAGGCGTTCGGAGCGGATCTCGCCGGCGTCATCGATTACCTGGCGCAGCGAAACGGGCGCCGAGAAATGCACCACCGTATCGCGGCCATTCAACAGCACGGCCAGGAGGCGCCGGAAGCGGCCCACCACCACCCAGTTTTCGGAGAACAGCACGCGGAACCAGCCGCTCTCGCGGCCCGGGGCGCGGCCGACGTAGATCGACACCGGTACCAGTTGGACATCCTGGTTGGGCATGGCTTCCAGTGCATGCACCAGCCGGTTCAATGGCTCCTTCGGCAAGGCCGCCTGGCGCCGGCCGAAGCCCCAGCCTTCGCGGCGGGCCAGCGCGAACATGGCGCGGCGCCGGCGCACGGGGATGTTCGGCACCGGCTGCATGGGGCTGGGCAGGCCCGCTTCGCGGCAAGCGCGTTCAAGGATCAGCGCGTCGGACACGCCATCGCGCTCGATCACGTAGCAGACCGGTATATCGGCTCGCAGCAGGGCGGAGGGCTCGGCCGGATCGCGCTTGATGCGCACCCAGGGCTCGAGCACGCGGCTTAAGAGTGCGAACCACCAGGGGCCTCGCGGGCGGGTGCGGGCCTGGTTGACAGGGTAGGTGGAAGGATCAGCCATCGGGCTAGTTTAGCGTGCGCCTGTTAAGGGCGCGGCGGGGACATCGGCGCCGATGCCGTGGACGATGTCGCCGTGGGTGGAGCGCACCGACTCGAGCAGGTCGCGGTCGTACCAGCGGCCGTCTTCACGCACCATGGCGATGTCGATCGAGAGCGGGCGGTCCACCAGCGTGTAGAGCAGGCGCACGCGGGCGCTGGCCTCGGTATTTTCCAGCACCTGGGTATGCGCCGAGGCGAACATGGCGTCGAGATCCAGGTTGTAGAGGTGGGCCATGTCTACCACGGCGTTGAAGGCCAGTTGCTGGTTGCGCATGGAAGTATCAAAGTCCGCCGGTGTGCCGTCGGCAGGAAATTGCAGGTCCTTGCCTGCCGCCACCGCGATGTCGATCGCCTTGTGCGCGGCGGCGACGTCCCCCCATGGCGCGGCCTGCGCCCACGGACCCAACGCCAATACCGCCTCGCGGGCCAGCGCCTTTTGCGCGGTCGTGAGCGAACGGGCGCTGCCGATGCCAGTCATGGCGATGGACTGGAAAACGCCGATGGTCAGTGGCATCTGCTCACGGTAGTCGCGCTCGAAGTGAAGCACGAAGGGCGATATCCCGGTCCATAGCCGCTTGTCGGCGCCATCGCGGCCCAGCCCGGCCAGGGCTGCGTCCAGACGGCGCCGGTCGGCATCGTCGAGCATGCCGGGACGGCGCTGCCAGTCGGCCTTGAGGTTGGCGAAGTCCGCCGGGGGCAGGGCGTGCTGCCAGAAGCCGGCGAAATCACCCCGGCCCAGCAGATCCACCGAGGCTTTCAGTGCCGCCTCGGGCGGAGTCACCGCAACGGGCACGGGCGCAGGCGCGTCGTCCTGGTGGCAGGCAACGAGCAGGCACAGGGCAAGGGCGAGGAGCAGGCGATGCATGGTGCCCAGCATAAAAAAGAAAACCCCGCGGGTCTGGCCTGCGGGGCTTGCCGGCTCGAGGCCGGAAAGGGAAATGGCCTTGCCCGCTTCGCTTTGGCGGCTTGCGGTGTCGGCGCGGCTATCTTAATTGCGCGTTAAAATTAAGGCAATAGGTAAGATAACGTTGTTAACCTATTGAATATATTCACTTATCCCGTAGAGCGTCGATTTTTGCCTTCCGACGCTCCTCGCGGGGCAGGGTGTAGTCGTTGTTGAACACGGCCGGCTCCCACGATCCATAGGTCGGGTTGGGGAACACGAACCAGCGCTCGCCGATCCACGCACGATAAGGCGCGATAGCTTTCTCGCGGCCTTCAGGCGTGTTGGCAAGCACGGTGACGAAGTCTCCAACCTGGTCGCCGAACTGCATCAGCACGCGGTATTTGCTGGCGATCAACTGCCGGCGGCATCCCTTCTCGGTGCCCACCTGGTCGCAATCGGGGACGAATGTTCCCAGGCCCAGGAAGGCCTCGGGGCCCGAGACCGGCAGGCCCGCCTGGCGCAGATTGCGCAGGGTCGGTTCGTCCAGGTCCTTGGCACGGTTGGACACGTAGATCACGGCGATGCCGTGGCTGGCTGCCCACTGGGTGAAGGCCACCGCACCGGGCATCGCGCGGGCCACGGCTTCCTTGCACCAGGCAGCCCAGTCGGCCTCGTTGAATTCGCCACCCCCGCGGATGACACGCACCTGGTAAGGCGAGTTGTCCAGCACGGTTTCGTCGATGTCCAGTACCACGGCGGGTTTGAGTTTTTTGCTCACTGGCGTGGTGCGATCGTCCTTGGGCAGCGCATCCCAGGAGGGATCCTTCAGCGCGCGGGCGAGCTTCTCCTGCGCGTTGCGGAACACTTCCTGATAGATCAGGTCGTGCTCGACCGCCCGCTGGCTCCACAAGGCGGCATTGAGGTTGTCGTCGGCGGGGACGGCGGCCACCGCAGGCTGGGCGGCCGGGACGGGTGCGGAGGTGGCCTTGGGCTGGTGGGCAACGGTGGCGCAGGCGGAAAGGGCCAGTGCACAGCCGAGTACCAGCGGTCGAATCAATGACATGCGTTGGGCGTCCTGCTTGAAGGGCGGGTGATGATCGGGAAAGTTTACGACAGCCGGGTGACGCCCAGTCCGCGCCGCCACGGCCGCGACACCCGGCCATCGTATAAAGTCACGAACTGGCCCCACCGCACGGACCTGCATGGACAACCTCTCTCGCTCGACCCTGCCCATCCGCATCGCCAGTTACACCCTGGCTGCCGGGGCGCTATTGCTGTTGATGGAACTCAGGCTGCTGCCGGCGCTGCTGGCGGGCCTCTTGGTTTACGAGGTGGTGTTCTCTACCGCCCCGCTGTTGGGCAATCGCCTGGCGGGCACGCGCGCCCGCGCACTGGTGGTGGCGATCCTGGCGGTGCTGGTGGTCGGTTTGCTGATGCTGGCCATTTTTGGCGCGGTCGGCTTCCTGCGCAGCGAGCTGGGCAATCCCGAGCTGCTCTGGCAGACCCAGTTGATGCCGCTGGTGGACAAGGCGCGCGAACAATTGCCCGTCGTGATCGTCGACCACCTTCCGGACAGCGTGGAAGAACTGCGCCTGGTCCTTACCGGATTTGCCAAGACGCACGCCGTTACCCTGCAGGGGGCCGGCAAGGAGGCTGCGCGCGTCACCGTGCACATCCTGATCGGCCTGGTGCTGGGCGGTATCGTGGCGTTGTCGCGCACGCGTCCGCCCCATCAGGTGGGTCCGCTGGCGGCGGCCCTGGGCCTGCGCTGCGCGCGACTGGCCAAGGCTTTCCACGACATCGTCTTTGCCCAGATCAAGATCTCGCTGGTGAACACCGTGCTTACCGCGATCTTCCTGCTCGGCGTGCTGCCACTGATGGGTATCCACGTGCCCCTGGCCAAGACGCTGGTGCTGTTCACTTTCATCGTGGGCCTGATGCCGGTGATCGGAAACCTGATCAGCAACACAGCCGTCACTATCGCCGCGATGTCGATATCGCTCTATGTGGGCATCGCCGCGCTCGGCTTCCTGATCGTGATCCACAAGCTGGAATATTTCCTTAATGCGCGCATCGTCGGCACGCAGATCCGCGCGCGGGCGTGGGAACTCCTGGTGGCCATGCTGCTGTTCGAGGCGGCGTTCGGCCTGGCCGGCGTGGTGGCGGCGCCGATCTTTTATGCCTACCTGAAGCAGGAACTGGAAGCGGAGCGGCTTATCTAGCGATCGTTGGCCGCCAGCATGGCGGCGATCTTCGCCATGTGCGATTGGGCAGTCTCGCGGGTGACCAGGGCATCGGCCTCGGGGTCCTTGCCTTCCCAGTGCAGATCGTCCTGGGGCAATTCCTTCAGGAAGCGGCTGGGCTGATTGGAAAGAATCTCGCCGTACTTCTTCGTGCGGGCCGAATAGCTCAGGGTGAGCAATTCCTTGGCCCGGGTAATGCCCACGTACATCAGGCGGCGTTCCTCGTCGATGCGGCCTTCGTCCAGCGCCCCTTCGTGGGGAAGGGTGCCGTCTTCGCAGCCGGCGATGAAGACGAAACGGAACTCCAGGCCCTTGGCCGAATGCAAGGTCATCATGCGCAGCGCATTGCCCGGGTCGTCGCGGTCGGCGTGGCTGAGCAAGGCCAGTTGCGCGGCGAGGTCGCCGGCGCCGCCGCCACCCTTCTGCATGGCGGCGAACCACTCGGTGAGCTCGCGCAGGTTGCCCAGCTTGCGGTCGCGGGTGATCTGGTCGGGCGTGGTGGACGCGATCTGCGCGGCGTAGCCGGTCTTCTGCAACAGCATCTCGACCAATTCGGCGGCGCTGTGGTGGATCGCGGCACTGCGCAGCTCGTCCATCAACCGGGTGAACGAGGCCAGCTGCGATGCAGGTCGAGCTGAAAGGGTCTTCAGCACGCTGTCGCTGCGCGCGGCGTCAAGCATCGAGGCGCCGCGGGAGGCCGCCACCTGGCCGAGTTTCTCGAGCGTAGTGGCGCCGATCTCGCGCTTGGGCACGTTCACCACACGCAGGAAGGCCGCGTCGTCGGTGGGATTGGCAAGCAGCCGCAGATAACAAAGGACGTCCTTGACCTCCGCGCGGTCCAGGAAACTCAAGGCGCCGGACAGATGGTAGGGCACGCCCGCCAGGCGCAGGGCTTTCTCCAGCGGACGGGCCTGGAAATTCCCGCGGTAGAGGATGGCGAAGTCGCTCCAGCGGCAGCCCTTGTCCTTGTACTTCTCGTGCAGGTGCGAGGCGATGGCGGCGATCTTTTCCGCTTCGTGCTCGCTTTCCTTGCACTCGAGCACGCGGATCGGCGGCCCTTCCAGGTGATCGCTCCACAGGCGCTTTTCGTGCACGTGGGGATTGTTGGCGATCAGCTTGTTGGCTGCGCGCAGGATGCGCTTGGCGCAGCGGTAGTTCTGCTCGAGCTTGATCACCTGCAACTGGGGGAAATCGCGGCCGAGCTGGTCGAGGTTCTCCGGGTTGGCGCCACGCCAGGCGTAGATGCTCTGGTCGTCGTCGCCCACGCAGGTAAAGCGCGCCTTGTCGCCTGCGAGCGTCTTGAGCAGGCGGTACTGGGCGTCGTTGGTGTCCTGGTATTCGTCTACCAGCAGGTAGCGCAGGCGCTCGCGCCAGGCCATGCGGCAGTCGTCGCCGGCTTCCAGGATACGCAGCGGCAGGCGGATCAGGTCGTCGAAATCCACCGCGTTGAAGGCGGCCAGGCGTTGCTGGTAAAGGTCGTAGATGGTGGCCGCTTCGATCTCGCGCGGGCTGCGCGCGGCAGCCATGGCTTCGTCGGGGGTGAGGGCCGAATTCTTCGCCCGGCTCACCAGGTTTCGCAGGCCATTGAGCACCTCGGATTTCACGCCCTTGGGCGAGAGCTCCTTGATGATCGCGTCGGTGTCGTCGGCGTCCAGGACCGAGAATCCGCGTCGCAGGCCCGCGCGTTCATGTTCGATCTGCAGGAATTTCAGGCCCAGGGCATGGAACGTGCAGACTGTGAGTGCCGCCGAGGCCTCGGCCGGGATCAGCTTCGAGACGCGCTCGCGCATTTCGCGCGCAGCCTTGTTGGTGAAGGTGATCGCTGCAATCTTTTCCGGCGCAAGCTTGCGGCGGCCGATAAGATGGGCGATCTTCTCCGTGATGACGCGCGTCTTGCCCGAGCCGGCACCGGCCAGGACCAGCAGGGGGCCGTCGCAATATTCGACCGCCGCGTGTTGTTGCGGATTGAGCATGGACGGAAGGTTTCACGGCAGGAATGGTGCGAGGGGGCATGGTAGCAGACGCAAGCCCCCCGCCTTAGGTGGCAGACAATGGAGCGGACGATGGCTGATGCACAGATGGGAAACGACGTGCAGTGCGATGTCGCCGTGATCGGCGGCGGCCCGGGTGGAAGCACGGCCGCGGCAATGCTGGCAAGGCGCGGTTATCGCGTGGTAGCCCTGGAGAAAGCGCGCCACCCCCGCTTCCACATTGGTGAGTCGCTGCTGCCGATGAACCTGCTGGTGTTCGAGCGGCTTGGCGTGCTGGACAAGGTACGCGCCATCGGCGTGCACAAGCGCGGTGCGGATTTCGAATCCGACACCCCGGCGGGCTACAGCACGTTCGCTTTTGACCGCGCTTTAGGGTCCAGTCCGCCGCATGCCTACCAGGTATACCGCCAGGACTTCGACAAGATGCTCTTCGAGCATGCCCGCGAGTGCGGCGCCGACGCCCGCGAAGGCGTCGAAGTGCTTGCCGTGGACCAGTCAGGCCCGCGGGACAGCACGCTCACCGTGCGGGCGGACGATGGCAGCGCCTATACGGTGCGCGCGAAGTACGTGGTGGATGCCAGCGGCCGCGATGGATTCATTGCATCGAAGAAGAAGCTTCGCCGGCGTAACCGCGAACACCAGAG
>NZ_DATHFX010000496.1:0-6616 GCF_035317885.1 Pinirhizobacter sp. | reverse complement strand
AACACGCGCTGTCGGATTTCCAGCAGCGCCGCCGCCTGCAACAGGCCATCGATGGCCTGCCCGGCGAACAACGCGTGGCGTTCCTGCCTTGCACGGCAGCAGGAGGGGCAGCGGGCGCGGGAAGGGTAGCGACGTATCGTTCCGCCGTTGCGGGGCCACCTGCCTGGCTGACGCTCGCTGCCTTTTCGCCTATGGGTTCGGGCGGCGCTGCCTTGCCCGCGGCGACCTCGCCTTCAAAAGTAACCGGGGGTGCCGCTTGCGGCGCGCTGACCCTACCCGATGCGGTGGCGTTGTCCCCCGCAGATGCAGTCGGCGCCGCCTCTGCTTTGTCCTTCGCCGTTTCCAGGCGGGCTTGTGGCGCAGGCAGCTGGCGTTGCTGCCAGGCCAGGTTGGCTGCCAACACCAGACTTGCCGCGACGGCCAACGCACCGGCCCAGCGAAGCCCATGGCGCGGCCGGCTCCTTGGGCTCGACGCGGGAGCACCGGTCACAGGCTTTGCCTCGCGCGCCTGGCGCAGCACGGCTTCGTCCAGCGCCGGCGACGGCGTCGCGCGCGGAAGCTTGCCGTACAGCCGGGCAAGCTCGCGTTCGTCGTCGTCGATGGGATGCTGCTGGTCGCTCATGGCGTCATAAGCTCGCGGATGCGGTTCATGGCATAGCGTAGTCGCGATTTGGCGGTTTCGCGGCCCACGCCCGTGACTTCGCCGATCTCCTCGATGGTCAGTTCGTTTTCCATGCGCAGCAGGAACGCCACGCGTTGTTCGCCGGGCAGGCCATCGATGGCCTGTTGCAGGCGGCGGCGCTGCTGGAAATCCGACAGCGCGTGTTCGGGCTGGCTGCGTTCGTCGCCCGGGTGGCTGGCCACGGCGGCCTCATATGTTTCACCGGTGCTCTCCGGGCGCTGCCGCCTGAAGGCATCGACGATCAGGTTGTGGGCGATCTGCAGCAGCCAGGTGGAAAACCGCGCTCCGGGTTGATAGCGCTCCCGCGCGGCAATGGCCCGGCTCCAGGTTTCCTGGAATATTTCCTCGGCCATTTCGCGCTGGCGCACGCTACGCAGGATGAAGCGGTACAGTCGGTCTTTCTGCCGGGAATAAAGCACCGGGAACGATGCCGCGTCGCCAGCCACCCAGGCCAGCATCAGCGCGGCATCGTCGTCGGTGGGCCGGTCCATGGCCCAGGAGATTACGGCATCGACGGGCCTTCGTGGGTGTCGATGTCGATGTCCGGCGGCAATCAACGCAAGACGGTTGCATCATTGCCGTCCGTTCCGCCACCACTGGCCGTGGTGGAGAGGCCGCCGGCGCTGCGCACCATCTGCACGAAGCCCGCGCGGTAGCCCATGTCGTCACTGCCGCGCGCGCCGTTGGCCAGGGCGGCGATCTTCGCGTAGTCCCAGCCGTCGATGTATTTTCCGCCACGCAGGGCGTCGGCGAACGCGACCACGGAGGCGGCAAAACGCAGCCTTTCACTGGGCGCGGCCGCAACGCTTGCCGATAGCGGCCGTTCGATCAGCTTGCTGGTGTTGCCGTCGGGTGCCTTGTAGCGGATGCGCAGGAAGGCCAGTTCACCATGGGCGGCCCTGTCGTTGGCCACGGGACGTGCCGGGCCATAGCGCAGCGGGTCAACACGGCCGCCGCCTTCGCCCACCAGGGTGATTTCGTACAACGCCGTCACGTTGGCGCCCGCGCCGATCTCGCCGGCATCCACGGCGTCGTTGTTGAAGTCTTCACGGGCCAGCGCGCGCTTTTCATAGCCGATCAGGCGATATTCCTTCACCACGGCGGGATTGAATTCCACCTGGATCTTCACGTCCTTGGCAATGGTCATCATCGTCGAGGACATCTCATCCACCAGCACCTTGCGGGCCTCGGCGAGGCTGTCGATGTAGTGGTGGTTGCCGTTGCCGGTATCGGCCAGCTGCACGGCCATCGCGTCGTTGTAGTTGCCCTGGCCAAAGCCCAGCGTGGATAGCGCCACGCCGCCCTTGCGCTCTTCGGTGATACGCGTCTTCAGCGCCTCGATGCCGGTCGTACCTACGTTGAAGTCGCCATCGGTGGCCAGCACGATGCGGTTCACCCCGCCCTTGATGAAGCCCTGCTTTGCCTGGGCGTAGGCCATGTCGATGCCTGCGCCGCCATTGGTGGAACCGCCGGCGCCAAGGGCATCGATGGCGGCAAGAATCTTCGCGTGCTGGTTGCCCGGCGTGGATTCCAGCGCCACGCCAGCCTCCCCGGCATAGGTCACCAGCGAGATATGGTCCTGCGCGCGCAGGCGAGGCACCAGCTGCTTGAGCGATGCCTTCAACAGTGGCAGCTTGTCCGGCTCGTCCATGGAGCCTGACGTGTCGACCAGGAACACCAGGTTGGCCGGCGGTACGTCGGCTCCGGGCACGCGGTAGCCCTGGATGCCCACCAGCAGCAGTTCACGCTTCGTATTCCACGGCTCCGGGGCAAGCTCGGTGGTGACGCTGAAGGGTTCGGCGCGCGTGGAAGGCGGCGTATAGCCGTAGTCGAAGTAGTTGATGAATTCTTCCGCGCGCACCGCGTCGGCTGGCGGCAGGTTGCCGCTCGCCAGCATGCGGCGCACATTGGTATAGGCGCCGGTATCGACGTCCAGGCCAAAGGTGGACACTGGCTGCTCGGCCACCTGCTGCACGCCGTTGTCCTTGAAGTGCGTGTAGTTCTCGCGGTCGATGTCGCCGGCCATCGGCATCATCTGCATGGCCACGTAGCCTTGCGCCGGCGACGCTGGCGCCATCAGCGGGGCCGAGGAAGGCGCCCGCTCGGCCATGACCTCAATGGACGCCAGTGATTTGCCCCGGCTCAACGGTTGACTGGGTTCGGGCGGCGGTGGCGGGGTGTACAAGGGACGGGTTTCCTGGGCCAGCGGTTTCTTTTCGGCTTTGTCGTTGGTGGGTGGCGCCTGACTCGCGTCGCTGGGCGCCTGTGGCGTGGTTTGAGCGGGATTCTGCGACGTGGCGCAACCGGCCAGGGCCAGCATGACCGCGGCGCAGAGCGGGGCGAGTGCGTGCGTTTTCATCGTTTTGCCTCCTTGGTGGGTAACGATGAAACGCAGCGGGGGAGGAAACGGGGTTGCGCAGATGCGAGAATGTTTCTTTCTCTTCAAATGGGACAGGCGGAATGATCCTGCTCAGCGGCCTTGAGCCCGTGGCCACCGGCCATATCCGGTATGTCTACCAGCACCCCGCGCAAGCGAACCTGCTGATCAAGGTGATGCGGCAGGACGCCATCGTCGAGCGCTGGGAGAACGGGCCGTGGTACCGGCGCCTGACGCGCGCGAAATACTACAAGGGTTACATCCGCGAGTTCCGCGAATTCGTCACCTCATACGCGGTGTCACCCCAGGGCGTGTCGCCGTTGGCCCGCGTCGTGGGCATCGAACTCACCGACATGGGCCTGGGCCAGGTGGTGGAAAAAGTGGTGGCGCCCGATGGCTCGCTGGCGCCCACGCTCGACGCCTGGGTGCGCCGCGATGGCTACACGCCGCAGGTGCGAGCCGCGCTGGACGACTTCCTGGCACGCCTGCTCGAGCACGACACCATTGCAGCAGACCTGCATGCCTGGAACGTGGTGTACGGTTCGGACTCGCGTGGCGGGCCGCACCTGTTGATGATCGATGGCTTCGGCGAGAAGAACATCATCCCGCACCAGTCGATGAGCCGCCGGCATAACCGCAACCGCACCATCCGCCGCTTCAATCGCATGGTCGAGCGCACGAAGAAGACACCGCGGGATGGCTAGGCCCCGTCAGGGGCCTTCGACCGCGTTCGAGCCTTTCATCGGGTCACAACCGGGGATGACCGCCGAGGCTTCGAACAGCCACCACTCGTAGCGGTTGACGCGCCCCAGGTCCACGGCTCGTGACTTGTCGATGCAGGGGCCCAGCGCGTAATCGCCGGCGAAGATCCACCGCTGCGCCGGATCCTGCCCCTGCCAGGCGAGGCCATCGCGCATCTGTACATTGAAGCCGCGACTGAAGCCGAAATCGGTGGGCGTGCGTGGTGACATCAGCCGGTGCTCTTCACGCCAGCCGACCAGTCCCAATTGGCCCTGGGGCCCGATCGTTGCGTCCACGCGCTGCATCATGGCGAGCGTGGATTCGGAGGGATTGAACTGCGGATACACGCCGATGGCCCAGGCCACCCAGGCCGCGGCCATGCCCACCACGAGCGCTAGTGCGCCGCGTCTTGCCCGGAAGAACGCGGCTGCTGCCAGCAGCAGCGCTCCCATCGTGGCCACCGCCAGCCAGAAATGCCGGCCGCCATCGACGAGGTTGCGGTCGGCCACCCGCGCGGTGAACTTCGGATGGCCGAACACCGCCCACAGGCCGCCGCCAAACAACACCATGCCTGCCAGCACCGCCAGGCCCACGCACAACCAACGCAGCCAGCGCAGCTTCACCACTTCTTCCAGGTAGGGCGCCATCGCCAGCGCCATCATCGGGATCGCGGGCATCAGGTACACCTCGCGCTTGCCGCTGGGGATGGAGAAGAACACCAGCACGATCAGCACCCATGCCAATGGCATCACCACGCGTGCTTCGCGAGTGGCAAAGGCCTCGCGCCAGCGTGGCAGCATCGGCAGGTACAAAAGGCACAGCGGAAACCATTCCACCACCAGCACCGGCAGGAAATACCAGATCGGCTCGTGGTGTTGCCACGATGCTGCGTAACGCCCCGCCGTTTGCCGGAACAGGATGTCATTCACATAGGCGTGGAAGTCCGGGCTCGGTGCGGTGAGTGCATGCAGCAACATCGGTGCCAGCCACACCGCGATCGCCAACACGAATGCCAGCGCGCCGCCGGCCCACCGCCAGCCGTCGCCTTGTGTTTGCGTCACGCCGGACCAACCGCGGCGGCGCACCACGGCGTAGGGGATCAGCATGAACAGCGCCAGGATGCCCACGCCCTTGGTGATGACGCCCAGGCCCGCGGCGAAGCAACCCAGCCAGAACGCACGCCAGTCCGGTCCGCGCAGGCAGTGGCGGAGGATGCCCCAGTTGCCCAGGGTGATCCAGCACATCACGATCGGATCGATCTGCGCACGGCGCGATTGTTCGACGAACTGCACCGTGACCAGCACGGCGATGGCGGCGTACAGGCCAACCCGTGGGTTCCATAGCCGGCGGCCGATATCCCAGGTCAATGCCAGGGTGGCCATGCCGGCGACGAGCGAGGGCAAAAGGAAAGCAATGCGCCACTGGCCGGTGACGGTGAATGCCGCCGCTTCCAGCCACATCAGGAACGGCGGTTTGTCCGAATACAGCTCAATGCCACGATGCGGGAAAAGCCATTGGCCCGACTCGACCATCTGCCGGGCAATCAGGGTGAAGCGGGGTTCGTCAGGCGGCCACGGGTCGCGCAGGCCAAGTCCCGCGGCCAGCACCACCAGGGCCAGCAGCATGAACCACCAGAACTGGCGGCGGTCGGTGGTTTCCATGCACTCTCGGCAGAAAAGGAAGGGCGCTAGAGTTTAAGGCCTTTGCCTTACCTTGGGCTTATCCAGCGGGCGACGCCCAGCCGGCTTCGCGCATCACCATCAGGCGCAGGTCGCTCATGTCGTCGATGGCATAGCGCACGCCCTCCCGGCCAACACCCGACGACTTCACCCCGCCATAGGGCATGGAATCGACGCGGAAGCTTGGTACGTCGTTGACGATCACGCCCCCTTGCTCAAGCTCCGCCCAGGCACGCATGGCGTGGTCCAGGTCGTGGGTGAAAATGCCCGCCTGCAGGCCGAAGTCCGAGGCATTGACCGCGGCCACGGCTTCATCGAAGTGGCGATAGGGTGCCAGTAGCACCACCGGGCCGAAGGCTTCACGACGGCTCAGATCCAGTTCTGCCTTTACACCCTCGACCACCGTGGCATCGAGCATATTGCCCTTGCGGTTCCCACCGCACAGCACCTTCGCACCGTGTTTGCGTGCATCGGCGATCCAGCCGGCAAGGCGTTTGGCCGCTGCCTCGTCGACCATGGGTCCCAGGAAGGTATCCTTCTTCTTCGGGTCCCCGGCTTTAAGTTTTTTCGCAGCGTTGACCAGGCGCTTGCGCAGCTCATCGTAAATGGACTCATGGGCATAGATGCGCTGCACGCTGATGCAGCTTTGTCCGGACTGGTAGAACGCGCCGAAAATAAGGCGATCCACCACGGCGCCCAGTTGCCCTGCCTGCGTGTGGTCGACGATGCACGCGGCATTGCCGCCCAGTTCCAGCGTCACTTTCTTCTTCCCCGCGCGGGCCCTCAACTCCCAGCCGAGCAGGCTGCCGGTGAAGGAGAGCAGGCGGAAGCGGTCGTCGGTGACCAGGGGGCCTGCATGGGCGCCATCAAGGGGCAGCACCGAGAACGCGCCTTTGGGCAGGTCGGTTTCGGCCAGCACCTGGCCGATGATCAGCGAGCCGAGCGGAGTGCGTTCGGCAGGCTTCAGTACGAAAGGACATCCGGCGGCGATCGCCGGGGCGACCTTGTGCGCCACCAGGTTCAACGGGAAGTTGAACGGCGTGATGAACGATACCGGCCCCAGCGGCACGCGCCTGGTAAAGCCGTGGTAGCCGGCGGTGCGCGCGGAAATTTCAAGGTTCAACGTCTCGCCGTTGA
>NZ_DATHFX010000495.1:0-12223 GCF_035317885.1 Pinirhizobacter sp. | reverse complement strand
CGACCCTACCTTGCTGTTCACCAACTCAGGCATGGTGCCGTTCAAGAATGTCTTCCTGGGCAGCGAAAAGCCTGGATACGTGCGTGCGGCCGACGTCCAGCGCTGCCTGCGTGCCGGCGGCAAGCACAACGACCTTGACGCCGTGGGTTACACCGCGCGCCACCACACCTTCTTCGAGATGCTGGGCAACTGGTCGTTCGGCGACTACTTCAAGCACGACGCCATTGCCTATGCCTGGGAATTGCTCACCGGCGTCTTCAAGCTGCCGGCCGATCGCCTGTGGGTGACGGTGTACCACACCGACGAGGAGGCCTACCGGATATGGAACCAGACCGTCGGCGTGCCGGCCGAGCACATCGTGCGCATCGGCGACAACAAGGGCGCGCCGTACGCCTCGGATAATTTCTGGCAGATGGCCGACACCGGCCCCTGCGGTCCTTGCACGGAGATTTTCTACGATCACGGTCCGGATGTTGCCGGTGGCCCCCCGGGCTCGCCTGATGAGGACGGCGACCGCTACATCGAGATCTGGAACCTGGTGTTCATGCAGTTCGACCGCGCGCCCGATGGCACGCTCTCAGCCTTGCCTGCGCCGTGTGTTGATACCGGCATGGGCCTGGAGCGCCTGGCCGCGGTGCTCCAGCATGTCCATTCCAACTACGAGATCGACCTTTTCACGCACCTGATCCGCAAGGCGGGTGAATTCACCGGCACCGCCGACCTTGCCAACAAGTCGCTGCGCGTGATTGCCGACCACATCCGCGCCTGCTCGTTCCTTATCGTCGACGGCGTATTGCCGTCCAACGAAGGCCGGGGCTACGTACTGCGCCGCATCATCCGCCGCGCGCTGCGCCATGGGTGGATGCTGGGCGTACGCGGCGATTTCTTTTGGAAGATGGTCGCGCCGCTGGTGGAGGAAATGGGCGAAGCCTATCCGGAACTGCCAGCCAGGCGCGCGCTGGTGGAACAAGCGCTACGCACCGAGGAACAGCGATTCGGCGAAACGCTGGAAAAAGGCATGCGCCTGTTCGACGAGGTGGCCGGCAGGGCCCGCGGCAGCATCCCGGGCGAAGATGCCTTCCGGCTTTACGACACCTACGGCTTCCCGGTTGATCTCACCGCCGACATCGCCCGTGAACGGGGCTTGTCCGTGGACATGGCCGGGTTTGAAACCGCCATGGAACAGCAACGCGCCCTGGCCCGCAAATCCAGCCAGTTCGAATCGAAGGGCCAACTGCCGGCGGAGGTTGCCAGCGCACTGGCGCCGACTGTGTTCGAAGGCTATGACGCGCTTGAGCGCGAAGGCTGCAAGGTGGTTGCCATCGTGCAGGGCGGCAAGTCCGTGGAAGCCCTGGACCATGGCGGGGAAGCCACGGTGCTGCTGGACCGCACGCCGTTCTACGCCGAATCCGGCGGCCAGGTGGGCGATACCGGCAGGCTCAATGCCGGCGACGGGCAATTCGATGTCGCCGACACGCGCAAGCTCGGCGGCGTGTTCTTCGGCCATGTCGGCCGTTGGGCGGGTGTCCAGGCGCTGCGCGTGGGCGACATCGTGGTTGCCAGCGTCGACGCTGAGCGCCGCCGGGCCACGGTGCTGAACCACTCGGCCACCCACCTGTTGCACGCGGCGCTGCGCACCGTGCTTGGCGAACACGTGGCGCAAAAGGGCTCGCTGGTCGCGCCCGACCGCCTGCGATTTGATTTCTCGCACTTCTCGCCCGTCACGCCGGCGGAGCTTGCGCAGGTCGAGGCCATGGTCAATGCCTCGGTGCGTGGCAATGCCGAGGCCCAGGTACACCACATGGGCTACGACGATGCCATCGACTTCGGTGCCATCGCCCTCTTCGGCGAGAAATACGGCGACGAAGTACGCGTGCTGCGCATGGGGGAATTTTCCACCGAGCTGTGCGGCGGCACCCATGTCACCCGTACCGGCGACATCGGCCTGTTCAAGATCATCGGCGAAAGCGGCGTGGCGTCGGGTGTGCGCCGCATCGAGGCCGTGACCGGTGACGGTGCGTTGGCCTTCGTGGCCGACGAGGAGCGTCGGCTGGCCCAGGTTTCGGCCTTGTTGTCAGTCAGTGGTGACGACGTGGTGGAAAAGCTCCGCCAGCTTTTCGATCGACAGAAAAAGCTCGAGCGCGAACTTGAATCGTTCAAGGCGAAAGCCGCCGGTTCAGCTTCCGCGGACCTGGCGGCTTCGGCGGTGGACGTGAAGGGAATCAAGGTGGTAGCCGCGCGCCTGGAGGGCCTGGATGCCAAAGCCCTGCGCGATGCACTGGACCGCCTGAAGCAGGAGCTTGCCGACTGCGCGATCGTCCTTGCCGGTGCGGCCGATGGCCGGGCCTCGCTGGTCGCCGGTGTCGGCGGATCGGCGCTGGGCCGGATCAAGGCCGGGGATCTCGTGGCCCACGTGGCGGCGGCGATCGACGGCAAGGGCGGCGGGCGCCCGGACATGGCCCAGGGCGGTGGCACGGATGGTCCGGCGCTGGCCAAAGCCCTGGCAGAGTTGCCCGGCTGGATCGCCACGCGCGTTGTCTGAAAGCAAGATAACCGGGAATCGACGTCCCCGCGGTACACCGCCTGCGGTTTGGTACGTTGTTCGCGTTGCGCACCCCGCTTCGGCTCGTTAGTATCACCCGACTATCGATGCCGCCGCAGTGGGGGGGTGTCGAGTCGAGTGGTCGTGATTGGCCGCTGGTTATCCGAGTGTGTTGAGCCGGACAGGGTTAAGGTCCCTGGCCCGGGCGGTACGTCGAACCGTCGAGCGACGATCTCGGGGTGAGTCGTCGTCCGGTGGCTGGCCAATGACCTGAGTAAATGGAGTAACTATCATGTTGATTCTGACCCGCCGGGTCGGTGAAACCCTGATGATCGGCGACGAGGTGACCGTCACCGTTCTCGGTGTGAAGGGCAATCAGGTGCGCATTGGCATCAATGCTCCGAAGAATGTCGCGGTGCACCGCGAGGAAATTTACCAGCGCATCAAGAACGAGAACGATCCTTCCGACGGCGAGGTCGGCGAGGGTCACTGAGGCTTGTCGCACGCTCCCAAGGCCAGTATCCTTGGCGGCTCTTTCGGGCAAAACACCCGAAGGCCCAGGTTCACGGAGAGATGCCCGAGAGGCCGAAGGGGCTCCCCTGCTAAGGGAGTATAGGGTCAAAAGCCTTATCGAGGGTTCGAATCCCTCTCTCTCCGCCAGACACAAAAATGCCCCCGCAAGGGGGCTTTTTTGTGTCTGGCTTCGATCGAGGACCTAGATTCGAACCCTTCGTTCGACGCCGAAGGCGAACGGCCGAAGGCCGGTCATCCCTCCCCATGTCGGCAGTGCATTCATACGCAGCAGCTGTAGCGCTGAGCGAAACGCTCTTGATCTTCCGGCCATTGGCACGGCCAAATTCAAGGCACAAAAAACCGGCCTTGGCCAGTTTCTTCGGTACTGCATACAACGGGAATTATTTTGGTCGGGGAGACAGGATTCGAACCTGCGACTTCTACGTCCCGAACGTAGCGCTCTACCAGGCTGAGCTACACCCCGACAGCGAGCCGCGTATGTTAATGGGCTGGCCGGGGCTTGGCAACAGTTCCAGCGGCAGGGCCCGGGCATGGCGTGTCGCGCGGCGGCCCTGGCCTCATCTGGTAACCTAGGCGGCTGCATTTCGCCCCTTTGAAACCGCCTTCTTCCCGAGGATTCCATGGCACTGACCCAGGCCCGCACCATGCCCGGCGTGCTCGAGCTGCTCCCGCTGGACCAGATCGCTTTCCAGCGCATGCTCGACGTCATTCGCCGCAACTACGAGCGCTTCGGTTTCCTGCCCGTTGAAACCCCGGTAATCGAGTTTTCCGACATCCTGCTGACCAAGACAGGCGGTGAGACCGAGCGCCAGGTGTACTTCGTGCAGTCCACCGGTGCCCTGGCGCAGGAGAAGGACCGGCCGGAGCTTGCGCTGCGCTTCGACCTCACGGTGCCGCTGGCCCGCTACGTGGCCGAACACGAGCACGACTTGAGTTTCCCCTTCCGCCGTTACCAGATGCAGCGCGTGTATCGCGGCGAGCGAGCCCAGCGCGGCCGCTTCCGCGAGTTCTACCAGTGCGACATCGACGTGATCGGCAAGGACGCGCTTTCGGTACGCTACGACGCGGAGATCCCCGCGGTGATCTACAGCGTGTTCCGCGAGCTTGATGTCGGTGCCTTCACCATCCAGATGAACAACCGCAAGCTGATGCGCGGTTATTTCGAAGGGCTTGG
Organism: Pinirhizobacter sp.; assembly: GCF_035317885.1. Lineage (GTDB taxonomy): Bacteria > Pseudomonadota > Gammaproteobacteria > Xanthomonadales > Rhodanobacteraceae > Pinirhizobacter. Next base: position 7,973 of record NZ_DATHFX010000495.1, on the reverse strand, counting down.
CATCGACGATGCCGAGAAACAGATGCTGGTGCTGCGCGAAGTGGACAAGCTCGACAAGCGAGGTCCGCAATACGTGCGCGACACGCTCACCGGCGAGGCCTTCGGCCTCAGTCATGAAGCTGCCGACCGCATCCTGGATTTCGTCCAGGTGCGCTCCACCTCGCTCGCCGATGCGCAGGCAAAGCTCGACGCCCTTGGCAGCGGCGGTGAAACCTTCGAGCAGGGCAGGGCGGAACTGAAGGAAGTGCTGGGCCTGCTGCACGACTTTGGCGTGCCCGATACCCACTTCGCGCTGAACCTGTCGATCGCCCGGGGCCTGGACTACTACACCGGCACCGTCTACGAGACCACGCTCAACGATCATCCGGATATCGGTTCGGTGTGTTCGGGGGGCCGTTACGAGAACCTTGCCGGCCAGTACACCAAGTCGCACCTGCCTGGCGTGGGCATCTCCATCGGCCTGACCCGCCTTTTCTGGCAGTTGCGCGATGCTGGTCTTGTCGCACGCGCGCAGAGCACCGTGGACGTGCTGGTGACGCAGATGGACGCTGCCGACTTGCCACACTACATCGCCCTGGCCACCGAGCTTCGCCAGGCCGGCATCGCCACCGAAGTGGTGATGGAGGGCGGCAAGCTTGGCAAGCAGTTCAAGTATGCCGACCGCGCCGGCATCCGCTTCGTGCTGGTGCTTGGCGAGGACGAGCTTGCCCGTAACGTGGTCACGGTCAAGGATCTGCGCCGCGAGGACCAGTTCGAAGTGGCCCGCACCGAATTGATCAAAGCCCTGCGCGTGGAACTGGCCCAGGCTGACATCAGCTTGCACCAGTAATTAAAAGCCCCAGCACCTGGTAACCGCATGAACGACAACACGAGCATCCTCCTTGACGGCGCCAGCCTCACCCGCGCCGACGTGGTGCGTGTCGCGCGCCACGGTGCGACCATCCGCCTGGACCAGGAGCAGTTGGTGAAGGTTCGCCGCACGGCGGATTTCCTCGCCGAGAAAGTGAGTTGCGGTGAGCCCATCTACGGCGTCACCACGGGCTTCGGCAGCAATGCAGACAAGCTCCTGGGCGCCCACCGCGTGCGCGACGAGCTGCCTGGCGGCAACCCTGAGCACCATGAGGGAACCCTGCTTGAGGAATTGCAGCACAACCTGATCATCACCCACGCGGTATGCGTAGGCCGGCCATTCGCAGCGGAGGTCGTCCGCGCGATGCTGGTCATCCGCGTGAACACCCTGATGCGCGGGCATTCGGGCATCCGGGTCAGTACGCTCGAGTCCCTGGCCGAACTCTTGAACCGCGACATCATCCCGGTGATCCCGGAGAAGGGCTCAGTCGGCGCCAGTGGTGACCTTGCTCCCTTGTCGCACCTGGCCATTGTGTTGCTGGGCGGTGGCGAAGCGTTCTACCAGGGTGAGCGCATGCCCGGTGCCCAGGCGCTCGCCCGCGCCGGCCTGCAACCGGTGCGCCTGTCATTCAAGGAAGGCCTGGCGCTCAACAACGGCACCACGCAGATGCTGGCCTGCGGCGTACTGGCACTGGATCGCCTGGAGATGCTGATGGACACCGCGGACCTTGCCGCGGCGATGACGCTGGACGCCTTTGCCGGACGCACCCGCGCTTTCGCACCGGAAGTGCATGCACTGCGCCCGCACCCGGGGCAGGTGGCCACGGCCAGTCGTTTCCTTGAATTGCTCGACGGCTCCACCCTTGCCGACATCGCCTACCACCTGGTGCCGAAGTTCCGTCCGTGGCTGGCTGATGCCTGGAGCACGCCCGAAGGCCAGGCTCATCGGTTCGATATCAGCTGGGACTACGTGCCCGCCAGCCAGCGCCACGGCAAGGAAGCCTTCTACAGCCGTTTCCTGCCGTTCAAGGGTGGCAAGAAGCACCAGCCTCAGGATGCCTATTGCCTGCGCTGCGCCCCGCAGGTGCATGGCGCGGTGCGCGACGCGTGGGACCAGGCCTGCCGTGTCTTCGACATCGAGTTGAACGCCGTCACCGACAACCCGCTGGTATTCCCCGATGCGGAAAACGCCCAGGTGATCGAGGACCAGGTGATCTCCGCCGGACACTTCCATGGCATGCCGCTGGCCTTGTCGATGAGCTACGTGAAGGCGGCGATCCCGGTACTGGCATCCATATCCGAACGCCGCACGGCCAAGCTCGTGGACCCCGCCAACAACGACGGCCTGCCGGCCTTCCTGATCGGCAACGAAGACGCCACCGATTCAGGCTTCATGATCGTGCAGTACACCGCGGCAGCCCTGGTTAACGACCTGGCCACCCGCGCCCATCCGGCCTCGGTGTACTCAGTACCCACCAGCGCCAATGCCGAGGACCATGTCTCCATGGGCGCCAACGAGGCGCGCCATGTGCTTGAGATGACCGAAGACCTCGGCCACGTGCTGGCCATGGAACTCTATACCGCAGCGCAAGCTCTCCAGTACCGCCAGGACATGCTCAACGCGGCACGCGAACTTGCCATCAGCGGCGACTGGGCAGCCCTTGCGGGGAAGATCAACGGTGCCCCGCGACAGGATTCACCGCACTACCCGCAGTTCGAGCGTGAGGTCAAGCAGTTGATGCAAGCGCTTGCTGAGGCAGGGGATTTCCACGGTGGTACTGCCGTGCGCGAGGCGTTGGACACTCTGCGCGGGCAGATCGCCTTCATGCAGCGCGACCGCGCGATGGACGGCGATGTGAAGCGCATCTGCGACATCGTCGCCAGCGGCGTCCTGGTGGCTTAAACCCACACCAGCCCGGGGTCAGAGTTGTAACTCTGACCCCCCAACCGAAGCCCCTTGCGTCGCCATGGCCTCCCGCCTTGGCTGAACAGCCTTGCCCGATGGAGGCGGCCATGGCATCATCTGTCCTATCGTACTAACGCGTTAATACACTATGAAGCGACGCTCCCTCGATCCCCAGACCACGGCTGGCGATGCCGAACGCAGCCTTTGCGAGGCCCTGGTGGCCTTGGGGAAGGTCGACGACATGCGTGCCTTCCTGCACGACTTGTGCACCCCGGCGGAAATCGAACTGCTGGTCGACCGCTGGCGGGTGGTCCCGTACCTCCTCGAAGGCCTTTCCTACCGCAGCATCCACGAGAAAACCTCCGTGAGCATCACCACCATCGGCCGCGTCGCGCGCTACCTCAACCAGGGCAGCGGCGGCTACATGGCTGCCGCGGCACGTTCGCTCAACGAGCGCGGGGTATCGGCGTGAAGCCCCGCGACCGCTTGCGCATCGCCATGCAGAAGTCCGGCCGGCTTACCGATCCTGCCCAGGAACTGCTGGCCCGTTGCGGGCTGAAATTCCGGCAAAGCCGCGACAAGCTGTTCTGTTTCGGCGAGGGCGAGCCGGTGGACCTTCTGCTGGTGCGCGACGACGACATTCCGGGCCTGATCGCCGAAGGCGTCTGCGACCTTGGCATCGTCGGGCGCAACGTACTGCGTGAGTTCCAGCTGACAGCCGATCCCTCGGTAACGCGAATCGAAGAGCTGCGTCCGCTGGGTTTCGGCGCCTGCCGGCTGTCGGTGGCGATGCCCCAGGAAGACGCCTACACCGATTCCTCGCAGCTGGCCGGCTTGCGAATCGCGACCTCCTATCCTGGCCTGCTCGGCCAATGGCTGCGCGAGAACGGCGTGGAAGCCAAGGTAGTGATGCTCGCAGGTTCCGTTGAGATTGCCCCGCGCCTGGGCACCGCCGACGCCATCTGCGACCTGGTATCAAGTGGTGCGACGCTTACGGCCAACCAGCTTCGCGAGGTGGCTGTGGTGATGGAAAGCCAGGCCGTGCTCGCCGGCCCCGCCACGCTTCCCACCGATGAACGCGGCGACCTTGCCGAACTCATGCTGCGCCGCCTCGACGGCGTGATCCAGGTGCGCGACTCGCGCCTGGTGATGATGCAGGCGCCGCGCAATGCCCTGGACGCCATCACCCGCTTGTTGCCAGGGATGCCACGGCCGACGCTCACCCAGGTCGACGGCGAGCCCGACCAGGTGGTGCTGCAGGCGCTGTGCGCCGGTGCGGTGAGCTGGCGGCAACTGGAAGAAATGAAGAAGGCCGGTGCCCGCGACATGCTGGTGCTGCCGGTAGAGAAGATGCTGGCATGAAGCGCGTGGACTGGAACACCCTCGACGACGCTAGCCGCGAAGCGGCCCTGGCCCGTCCCGCGCAATCTCGCTCGGCGGGGTTGCAGGGCCGGGTGGCGGCCATCATTTCCGATGTGCGGAGCCGCGGCGACGACGCCCTGCGCGAGCTCACCGAGCGGTTGGACGGCCACAAGCCTGCTGTGCTTGAAGTAAGCGAGGAGGAATTCGTCGACGCCGAAGCAAGGCTCGATGCTGCCCTCAAGTCGGCGATTGCCGAGGCCGCTGCCCGCATCGAGGGTTTCCACCGGGCGGGCGCGCCGACGGCCGTGTCGGTGGAAACCGCGCCCGGTGTCTGCGTTGAGCGGATGCTTCGCCCGATCCGTCACGTGGGCCTGTACGTGCCTGCCGGCGGCGCGCCTTTGCCGTCCACGGCGCTGATGCTGGGCATCCCGGCGCGGCTGGCTGGATGCGCACAGGTGGTGCTATGCACTCCCTTGCAAGCGAACGGCCGCTGCGATGATGCCGTGCTGTATGCAGCGCGCCTGACCGGCGTGCACCGGGTATTCAAGCTCGGCGGCGCCCAGGCAATCGCCGCGATGGCGTATGGCACGGCGAGCGTTCCCCGCTGTGACAAGCTGTTCGGTCCGGGTAACAGCTGGGTCACCGAGGCCAAGCTCCAGGTAGCCGCCGACCCCGCCGGCGCGGCCATGGACATGCCGGCGGGCCCTTCCGAAGTGCTCGTGGTCGCCGATCGCGACGCCGACCCGGTATTCGTTGCGGCGGACCTCTTGTCCCAGGCCGAGCACGGGGTCGACTCGCAAGTAGTGCTGGTGAGCGATGCGCCCGGGATGCTCGATACCGTGGCGCGCGAGATAGACCGCCAGGTATTGCTCCTGCCGCGCGGTGATATCGCCCGCGCATCGCTTGCCAACAGCCGGTTGATCGAAGTGCGTGACATCGACCAGGCCATCGAGGTCAGCAACCGCTACGCGCCCGAACACCTGATCCTGCAGGTAGAAGACGCACGTCGCTGGCTCGCTTCTGTCCAGAGTGCAGGCTCGGTGTTCCTCGGTCGCTGGACACCTGAATCCATCGGCGACTACTGCAGCGGCAGCAACCATGTCCTGCCTACCTATGGCCATGCCCGCAGTTACAGCGGCTTGTCGGTGGCCAGCTTCGTCAAGCAGGTGACCGTCCAGGAACTCACCGCCGAGGGCCTGCGCGCCATCGGCCCCTGCGCCGTCACGCTTGCAGCGGCGGAGCGGCTGGACGCACACGCTCTGGCGGTAACGCTGCGTCTGGATGCCCTGGGCGAGGTGGCCGCATGAGCGTACTGGATCTGGCGCGCCCCGACGTACGTGCACTGGTACCGTATTCCAGCGCGCGCATGGAAGCCGCCGGTGGCGAGTTGTTCCTCAATGCAAACGAGTCGGCCTGGGACGATGGCCTGGGTTTGAACCGCTATCCCGAACCGCAGCCCATGGCGCTGGTTGAGCGACTGGCCCAGTTGTATGGCGTTGCCGCGAGCCAGGTGCTGGTGAGCCGCGGCAGCGACGAAGCGATTGATCTGCTGGTGCGTGCCTTTTGCCCGGCGGGCGAAAGCGCGGTACTCATTTCACCGCCGACCTTCGGCATGTATGCGGTGTGCGCGCGCGTGCAGGGTGCGAGGGTGGTCGAGTCGCCGTTGCGTCCGGCGGATTTCTCACTCGACATCGACGCATTGCTGGCGGCGGTGACTCCCTCCGTGCGCCTGGTGTTCGTCTGTTCGCCGAACAATCCTACGGGCGCCCTTGTGCCGCGCGAGAGCATCGAGCGTCTGGCGAGGGCGTTGGCAGGCCGTGCCGTGCTGGTGGTGGACGAGGCCTATATCGAATTCGCAGGGCAGGGCAGCGCCGCTACGCTTACGCAACAGCACGACCATGTTTGCGTGTTGCGCACCCTGTCCAAGGCCTACGCCCTGGCCGGTGCGCGCATCGGCTGCCTGCTAGGCGATGAAAGCCTGGTAGGACTGCTTCGCCGGATCATGGCGCCATACCCGCTGGCAACCCCTTGCACCGATGCCGCCTTGCTGGCCCTGGCATCGCCTGCCTTCGATGAGGCACTCGTGCACGTTGGCACGGTCCGCCAGGAGCGCGAACGCATGGCCCGGCGATTGCGGACATTGCCATTGGTACGCGAAGTAATGCCCTCCGATGCCAATTTCCTGACCGTGCGCCTGCATGATGCCGGCGCAAGCCAGGCGGCGTTGCTGGCCGCCGGCATCGTGGTGCGCGACGTGCGCCGCTACACGGGACTGCATGACGCGCTTCGCCTGACCATCGGCCGTCCGCAAGACAACGACCGCGTATTGGAGATACTCGCCACCATCTCGGTGCCGGCATGAGCGGCAAGATCCTCTTCCTCGGCCGTGACGGCTGCATCGTCGCCAGGCCTGCCGGGGGTCCGGTGGATGCCTACGAGAAGCTGGCGCTGGCTCCCGGTGTCGTCAACGCATTACAGCAGTTTGTCGGCGCCGGCTTCGACCTGGTGATGGTATCCAGCCAGCCAGGACTTGGCGGGCCGGGTTTCTCGCGCGAAGGCTTCGAAGGTCCGCAGGCGCTTCTGCTGGGTTTGCTTGCGTCGCAAGGTATCGTTTTTCGCGACGTATTCATCGACGAAAGCCTTCCCGCCAACGGCGCTCCCACATGCCCGCCAGGCGCCGGCATGCTGCGTGGTTACCTGGCTGATGACGGCTGGAGCCGCATGCAGTCGATGATGGTCGGCGACGCCGAAACCGACATGCAATTTGCCGCCAACATAGGCGTTCGCGGCCTGCGCATCGGCCACGATGGGCTGGATTGGCCCGCTGTCGCGCACGCGCTGCTCGATGGGCCACGCACGGGGAGCGTTACGCGCCGGACGAAAGAAACGAATATCCGCGTCAGCGTCGACCTTGACCGAGCCACCGAGCCACATGCGCGCACGGGGCTGGGCTTCTTCGACCACATGCTCGAGCAGATCGGCAAGCACGGCGGCTTCGCCCTGGCCATCGACTGCGATGGCGATACGCATATAGACGAGCACCACACGATCGAAGACTGCGCGCTCGCACTGGGCCAGGCGCTTCGCCAGGCGTTGGGCGACAAGCGGGGCATCGGCCGCTACGGCTTTACCCTTCCCATGGACGAAAGCGCAGCCAGTGCCACGCTCGACCTCTCCGGCCGTCCGTATTTCGTCTTCGAAGGAAACTTCCCGCGCGAGCGTGTCGGTGAAGTGCCTACCGAGCTTGTACCGCACTTCTTCCGCTCGCTGTGCGAGACGCTGGGTGCGAACCTGCACCTGACGGTGCATGGCGACAATGCGCACCACATGGTCGAAGCCTGCTTCAAGGTAGTGGCGCGGAGCCTGCGCCAGGCACTGCGACGCGAAGGCGCGGACCTGCCCAGCACCAAGGGAGCGCTCTGATGGCCGACGTGGTGCTGGTGGATGCCGGCGGCACCAACATCGGGTCGGTGCGTTATGCGTTGCTGCGCCTTGGGGCCGAGGCGGAACTCACGGCCGATCCGGAACGCATCCGCGGAGCTTCGCACGTGATCCTTCCCGGCGTGGGCGCGGCGCCCCCCGGCATGGCGCGGCTGCGCGAGGCCAACCTGGTTGAGGTGCTGCGCGGCCTCACGCAACCGGTGCTGGGCGTGTGCCTGGGCATGCAACTGCTTTGCGAGTCGTCCGACGAGGGTGACACCCCGTGCCTGGGCGTGGTGCCGGGCCGGGTGCGCCGTTTCCTGGCGATGCCGGGATTGCGCATCCCGCACATGGGCTGGACGACCTTGCAGCCGACGCAATCGCATCCGCTGCTGCGTGGCATCGGCGAGGATGCCTGGACTTACTTCGTGCATAG
>NZ_DATHFX010000494.1:0-14645 GCF_035317885.1 Pinirhizobacter sp. | reverse complement strand
CCCAGGCCGCGTAGGTTTTCGCGTCCTGCAGTTCGTGGCCGTAGCTACCCTCGAACTTCGCGCACGTTATGGGCCCCGGCGAGGAGTAGATGCCGAGTTTCAGACCCTTGCCGTGCACGTAGTCGGCCAGCGCCTTCATGTCGGGGAATTTCTCGTTCGACTGGATATTCCCCGAGGCGTCGCGTTTGCCCTCCCAGGTATCGTCGATGTTCACGTACACGTAGCCCGCATCGCGCATGCCCGTGGCCACCATGGCATCGGCCATGGCACGAACGTCGGCGTCGGTGATGCGGCCAGCGAAATGATTCCAGCTGTTCCAGCCCATCGGCGGCGTGCGAGCCAGGCCGTTGTCGGGCAGGTTGCGCGGCGGCGGCACGGGCAACGCGGCGGCGGCGACCGATGGCACCACCACCATCAGGGCAGCGACGGCAAGACCGCGCCATGAAGCATTGCTTTTGCGATCCATCGGATTTTTCCTGACCGGGCTGCCTCGATCATAACAATGCGGACGGAATCGTTCGCGACAACCGTGCTGCCTGGCGGCGTGTTCAACGGGCGCGTGGCTTGCCGAGCGATCGTTTGCGTCCTATAACGATGGTGGGGCATCAATGGAAGGGGCGGTCCATGACTTCGATCAAGCGGGATGCACGGGTGGCAGGCTTCATCTATTTGCTGCTTGCGCTAACTGGCCCATTCCGGCTGATGTACATCCCCGAAAAACTGTTCGTGCAAGGCAATGCCGCCGCCACGGCTGCCAATGTGGCGGCGCACGAGTCACTGTTCCGATGGGGCATCACCGTCGATGTGCTGGTGGCCGCGATCAGCGTGTTCGTCATCCTGGCGCTGTATCGCCTGTTCAAACGCGTAGACAAGGCCATTGCGCTGTGCTTGCTCGTACTCGGGCTGATGAATACCCCGCTCTACATGGCGACCCTGGCCAACGATATCGGCGCCCTGGTGGCGGTGACGGGCAACGACGTGCTATCCGCCTTCAGCGCACCGGAGCGCGATGCCCTGGTGTCGATGTTCATCCGCATGCATGGGCTGTCGGTGAAGGCTGCAGAAACCTTCTGGGGCCTGTGGCTGCTGCCCCTGGCCATCCTTGTATTCCGCTCAGGCTTCCTGCCCAGGTTCCTTGGCGTGTGGCTGGCACTCAACGGCGTGGCCTATATCGTGCTGAGCATGACGGGATTGCTGTGGCCAACGGTGGGCGATCTGCTATCCAACTGGGCCTTCCCCTTCCTGTTTGGCGAGATCGCCTTCCTTCTCTGGCTCCTGGTCATTGGCGCGCGCCCGAAGGTTGGCGCATCCGAAGCATCGACGTAGCATTGGCCGACAGCAAGGAGACAGGATCATGTGGCGGTCATGCGGAATCCATCGATGGAAGCGTTTCTTGTTGGCGAGCATGCTGGCTATGTTTCCTGCCGGAATAGCCTGGGCCAGTCTCCACGACTCCACTCGTGGCCTGCCCACAAAAATCTATGCCGTGATCTTTCAGGCCACGACCAATGCCACGGGGAAGATACAGTCGCTGCAAGTGTCCAAAGTGATCGACCCGACCACGGGTACGACGGCCGCCGTGGACATACGCGTGCCGACGGCTTACGTCGATGCGGCGCGAACCATGCTTGCGAAGAAGACATATCCGGACGGAGAGAAAACGTTCTACACGTACACTTTCTACGATCCGATGCATCCCACCGAGGCCGACATCGACCCACGCACGGTCAAGCCCTGACATGCTGAGCCTATTATTGATCGCCATGCTCTCAGGCGAGAGCCATAAGCAAGTCAAGCCTCCGAAACCCGATCCATCGATCGTGGCAGCCGCTCAGGCAAGTGCTCACAGACACGGTATGAATCTTGTGGACTTTGAGGAACCGCAGGTAGATCGCCATATGGCCGCATGACCAACCATGCAGGAAGTCAGGCAGACGCCATGACCGATCTTCCCTAGCATTGGCACGACATCCCCCACCCAAGGACACCCATGTTCCTGCGTGCGCTCGTGCTCGTGTCTTGCCTGTCGTGTTGCTTTGGTGCCTATGCCGCCGAGCATCCGGTTGAAATCCCGCTGACGGCCTACCTGGGCGCGATTCCCTCATTGAAGGTGGATATCGGCGGCAAGCCGGCCACGTTCCTGCTCGACACCGCTGGTGGCCTGACGGTGGTGACACCCGGTACGGTCAAGGCTTTGGGGTGCCAGCCCTGGGGGCAAATGACCGGCTTTCGCATGCGCGGCGATCGTATCGACGTAGCGCGTTGCGACAACGTGCACTTACCCCTGCCTGCGGTTGATTTGCGGGTGGAATCGGCAGGTGTCTGGGATTTTTCAGCCTTGCTGCCCAAGGATGCGCCGCCCCTGGCGGGATCCATCGCGCTCGATGCCTTCGCCGATCGCGCCATCACGCTGGACCTTGCCGCCGGCAAGCTGATCGTCGAGACACCGCGAAGCCTCGCCGATCGCGTCAAGTCGGCCAGGGAAGTACCGATGCGGATCGGCCGCGAGGTCGGCGGACGCTCGCTCACGCCCTTCGTGGCGATCGATACGCCCAAGGGGCGCTTGTGGATGGAGCTCGATTGCGGCAGCGACGGCAATGTCATTGTCAATCGCCCGCTCGCGACGGCGCTCGGGCTGGATCCCGCTGCCAAGGGCAAGCAAGCGTTGAGCGCCAGCCTGGGCGGCATGCCGCTGAAGGCCAACGCGCAGATCATGGATCTGGCCATCGACGGCAATATCGGTGCGCCGGTGCTAAAGCAATGGGTGATTACCCTGGATTTACCGCACCAGCGCCTGTGGCTGGCGCCGGGTCATCACGACTGAGCGCGAGCTTGCCATGGATGCCGCGGCGCGATCGGGGAAATCCGATCACGCCAACACGATGTTGATGTTGGTGCGAGCGAAGCAGTCGATGGCCGCGGAGGCCTCGGTCACCAGATGCGTTACCGCCTCGAGCCCGGCGGTCAGGTGCGTCGCCGCAGCCTGCAACTTCTCCGCGGTTGCCACCGCCACCGTTTCGCCGCTGGCCTGGATCATCGCCTGCTTCAACAGGTTTTCTTCGTCGTCGAAGGTCCAGATGCCGCTACGGGCATCCACCGAGCAGATGCCCGGGAAGCAGAGGTCCGCGCGGATACCGCGGACCTGGGCCACGGCCTGGGCGCCGATGGCGCCGCCGATGCGGTGATGCAGGCGGCCGCCGAGCAGGATGACCTCGAAACCAGGGCGACCGAGCAGCGCATTGGCCACGTCCGGGGCGTTGGTGATCACCGTGAGGTCCTGGCGTTCGGGCAGCGCCAGGGCAATCTGCGTGTTGGTGGAGCCGGCATCGATGAAGAGGATCTGCCCCGGCGACACCAGCGATACCGCGGCGCGTGCCAGTGCCTGCTTGCGGGCGATGTGCTGGGCATCGCGCTGGCGCAGAGGAGCGAAGTTCGCCGCCAGCAGCGCACCACCGTACACGCGCTTGCACTGGCCGGCCGCGGCAAGCTCGCGCAGGTCGCGGCGGATGGAATCCTCCGAGACGCGAAATTCGGCGGCAAGCTCCGCTGCCACCACACGTCCATCGCGCTGCAGGCGCTCGACGATCAGCTGCGCGCGCTCACGGGGCAGCGTGGTATCCGCTACGCGGTTCATGCGCGCCCCTCGAGCAACCCCAGGCCGACCAGTTCCTTGCGCAGGGAATTCGCATCGGTGAAGTGGATCGCATGCAGGCCGAGCTTTGCCGCTGCCTTGACGTTGGCCCGGTTGTCGTCGATGAACACCACGCGTTCGGCAGGCAGCTCGAAGCGGTCGAGCAGGCGCTGGAAGATGCGTGGATCGGGCTTGGCCATGCCCTCCTCGCCCGACACCAGGATGCCATCGAAAAGATCGAATTCACGATGCATGGACCGGGCGATGGGGAAGGTCTCCTGCGACCAGTTGGTGAGGCCGTACAGCGGCGTATCGGCATTTTTCAGTTCATGCAGCACGGCGACGGTTTCCGGGATGGTGCCGGCCAGGGTTTCCGGCCAGCGCTCGCGATAGGCCCGGATCAGCGCCTCGTGCTCGGGGTGGCGCTGTACCAGTTCGGCAATGGCTTCATCCCAGGGACGACCGGCATCCTGCTTCGCATTCCATTCATCGGTGGTGACGTCACGCAGGAAGGCTTCCATCGCCACTTCGTCGTCGAAGAGCTTGCGATACAGGTAACGCGGGTTCCAGTCGAACAGCACCCCGCCGAAATCGAAGACGACGATGTCGCGCATGGCCGCGTCCATCAGCGGCGCGCCATGGGTGCGAGTGCCGCCACGCCCAGCAGCAGCACGGCGATGGCGGAGAGGGCCAGTGGCAGGCTGGTGGCGTGCGCGGCATAGCCGATGGCGGCGGGGCCGGTGAGCATGCCGGTGTAGCCGAGCGTGGTGACGGTGGCGATGGCAATGCCCGGTGCGCTGCCGCCCTGGCGGCCAGCGGCGCTGAAGAGCACCGGCACGATGTTGGCCGCGCCGATGCCCACCAGCAGGAAACCGAACAGGCTGCTGCCCGCCCAGGGCAGGCAGGTGGCGATGAAGAAACCCAGCGAGGCTGTTACCGCGCCCCAGCGCACCATGTTCACCGCGCCGAATCGGCGCACGAGGAAATCACCCGAAAGCCGGCCCACCGCCATGGCGATGGAGAACGCCGCGTAACCCAGGCCCGCCATGTCGTAGCCCACCTGGCGCGAGGAGCGCAGGAACACCGCACTCCAATCCAGCATCGCGCCTTCGGCCAGGAAGGAAATACAACACAGCACGCCCAGCAGGATGACCGCGGTGGACGGCCAGGCGAAGATCGTGTGTTTCTTCGCGTCCTCCGCCTGCGCGTGCTCGAGGAAATTCTTCCATTGGCTCACCGTAAGCACCGCCAGCACGATCGCCAGCACCACCGCGCAGGCCAGCAACGGCGCGCCGGCCGCCAGCAGCAGGCTCATGCCTGCCGAGCCCACTAGGCCGCCGGTGCTGAACAGGCCATGGAAGCCCGACATGATGCCGCCGCCGCTCATGCGCTCGACGTCCACCGCGTGGGCGTTCATGGCCACGTCCACCACGCCGTGCGAAGCACCGAAGCAGAACAACGCGATGGCCAACATCCACGCCGTGGGCGCCAGGGTGAGCCAGGGCATGAACAGGCAGACCGACAACGCCCCGATACCGATCACCCGGCGGTTGCCGAAGCGATGGGACAGGAAGCCGGCCAGCGGCATCGAGGCCAGCGAGCCACAGCCCATGGCCAGCAGCACCATACCCAGATGCGCCTCATCCAGGCCTAGCCTGGTTTTGGCGAAAGGCACCATCGGCGCCCAGCAGGCCAGGGAGATTCCGGACATCAGGAAGATCAGCCGGGTAGCCAGCCTGGCTCGTGGCAGGGCGGGGTTCCCTTCTGATTCAATGGATTGGGGCGACATATTCAACGAAACCAGAAAAGTGAGATCAAGCAACATAGTAAAACATCGTGCATAAACGTGCAAAACAAAAAGATCGATTGACAGCCGCCACAGGATGCGTACATTTGTACGTATGTCCTTCAAACCCCTCTCCGACCGTCAGCAGCAAACCCTGGTCTTCATCAGGGAATACCTGCGCGAGCAAGGGCTGCCGCCCACATTGCGCGAGATCGCCGAGGCCATGGGTTTCTCCAGCCACAGTTCGGCGCAAACCTGCATCGAGTCGCTGGTGCGCAAGGGCGAGCTCGAGCGCTCGCCCCAGCATCGCGGCCTGCGCCTGCCTGAGGGGCTGGCCAGCTTCCGCGAGAACGAATTGCCGCTGATCGGCCGCGTGGCCGCGGGCTCGCCGATCCTTGCCGCCGAGAACATCGAATCCCAGCTGGAAGTGGATCCGGCGCTGTTTCGACCCCGCGCCGATTACCTCCTGCGCGTGGTGGGCCTGTCCATGCGCGACGCCGGCATCCTCGATGGCGACTACCTGGCCGTGCACCGCACCGCCACGGCGGACGACGGCCAGATCGTCGTGGCCCGCGTGGATGAAGACGTCACCGTCAAGCGCCTGAAACGCACGCACAACCGCATCGTCCTGCTACCTGAAAACCCCGATTTCGAACCGATCGAAGTCGATCCCAGTCGTCACGCCTTCGCCATCGAAGGCCGTTACGTCGGCATCATCCGCCGGAGTTGACGCCATGAGCGCCATTGCAGCTGAAGTCCAGCAGTCCATTGCCACCGCCTCGCTCGCCCAGGTGCTCGAGCACCCGGGCATCTGGCGCCGTTCGTCGCAGCACCAGCCAACGGTGCGCGCCATCTCCACCGGCATGCCCTCGCTCGATGCCCGCTTGCCTGGCGGCGGCTGGCCGCTGGGTGCGTTGTCGGAAATCCTTTTCGAGAACGATGGCCTGGGCGAACTGGAACTATTGATGCCCACGCTGGCCGCGATGACCCGCGAGCACCGCCGGGTCATCTTCGTGGCTCCGCCCTACCAGCCTTACGCCCCGGCCCTGCAGGCGGCAGGAGTCGACCTTCGCTTCCTGCACGAGATCCACGCCACGCCTACCGAGGCGGCGTGGAGCATGGAACAGTGCCTGCGCTCAGGCTGCTGCGCCGCCGTGGTCGGCTGGCTGCCCGACATCGATTACCGCAGCTTGCGCCGCCTGCAGCTGGCCGCCGAAACCGGCGATGCCTGCGCCGTGCTCTACCGCTCGGCCGCGCATGCCGCGCAAACGAGCCCTGCCGCGCTTCGCCTGAAGGTATCCAACAGCAACGAGGCTACCTACGTCGACGTCATCAAATCGCGTGGCCTGATGCAGGGCGTAATGCCGTCCATGCGCATGCGCGCTTAGGCCGGGAACCGGGGTCAGAGTAATTACTCTGACCCCAACACCCTCACTCGATGAATCAAGGCCGGTGCCAAGGGGCACCGGCCCGTCGCAACACCATCGGACTTCGTCATGCTCTGGGCTTGTCTGCGTTTTCCCGGGCTGGCGTTCGCCGCTGCTTTCGCTGCGCTGCCGGAAGATGCACCTGGCGCGCTGCTCGAGGACAACGCCCGTCGCCGCACCGTCGCCATCGTTAATCCTGCTGCGCAGAAACTGGGCGTGCAGCGCGGGCAAAGCGTGGCGGCGGCGCGGGCGTTGTGTCCCAACCTTGCCGTGCGTCCGCGCGACAAGGCCGCCGAGGCCGGCCTGCTGGCCGAGCTGGCCGCCTGGTGTTACCAGTTCAGCGGCCACATCAGCCTGGCGCCGCCGCAATGCCTGTTGCTGGAGGCCGGCGCGAGCCTGCGCCTGTTCGATGGCTGGAGCGCGCTGTCGGGAAAACTGAAACAAGGGCTTGCCGCCCTGGGCCATGTCCATACGCTGGCAGCCGCACCCTGCCCGGCCGCCGCCTGGGTGCTGGCGGCAAGCTTCGACGGTTGCGTGGTGCAACACCCCGAACAGATGCTGCGCCTGCTCGACGACATCGCCCTGTCGCGTAGCGGCCTGCCGGCAAAAAGTGTCCAGGCCCTGCGCTCGATGGGCTTCCGCCGCCTGCGCGAGGTATTCGCCCTGCCCCGTCCGGAGCTTACCCGGCGCATCGGCCGTGAAGGCATGCACTGGCTCGACCGCCTGCGCGGCCATGCCAGCGAAGCCATTCCCGCCTGGCAGCCGCCGCCCACTTTCTTCCAGCGCATCGAGTTCGACGCGGAACTGGAAGGCAGCGAACCGCTGATGTTCCCGCTGCGCCGCCTGACCCAGGCCCTGGCCAACATGCTGGCCGCACGCGATGGCGGCGTGCAGCTGTTCCGGCTGCGCCTGGAACACGCGCGTGAATCGTCCACGGAGATTCCCGTCGGCATGGCGGTACCGCAACGCGAGGCCGCGCGCCTGTTCGAGCTGGCGCGCACGCGGGTGGAGCGAAGCACCCTGCATGCACCGGTGCGCGCCATCGAGATCCATGCCGAACAACTGCCCACCTTCCGGCCGCCGTTGCGCGACCTGTTCGATCCGGTGCGTGGCGAAGGACTGGACTGGAACGCCCTGGACGAACGCCTGCGCGCACGCCTGGGCGAAGCGGCCTTGCAGCAACTGTCCGCCGTGGCCGATCACCGGCCCGAACGTGCCTGGCGCCGTGGCGATGGTTCGGCGCCGCCATGGGCCGATCCGCGTCCGCGGCCCCTGTGGCTGATGCACCGCCCCCGCCCGATGCGCCCGAAACCCACGCGCGTGCTGGCGGGCCCTGAGCGTATCGAGAGCGGATGGTGGGACGGCGGCGACCTGCGCCGCGACTACTACATCGTGGGCACGCGGCAAGGCCAGCGTGCCTGGGCCTACCTGCCGGCCGGCAGCCACGATGGCTGGATGCTGCACGGGTGGTTCGCATGAAGGGGCGGATGGCCGGCAATGACGACGTGGCGCCTGGCTACGCCGAGCTCCATGCGCTGAGTGATTTTTCCTTCCAGCGTGGCGCCTCCAGCGCTCGCGAGTTGTTCGACCGCGCGCGTGCGCTCGGCTACCAGGCCCTGGCGATCACTGACGAATGCTCGCTGGCTGGCATCGTCCGTGCCTGGGAAGCGGCCAAGGAAGGCGATTGTCGCTTGATCGTGGGCAGCGAAATCCGCCTGCACGATGGGCCGGTGCTGGTGCTTTTGGTGGAAAACCACGCCGGCTATAGCGCGTTATGCCAACTGATTACCAAGGGGCGGCGCGCTGCCCCGAAAGGGGAATATCGATTGGGCATGGCGGACATGCAGGGCCTTGGCGAAGGCTTGTGCGTGCTATGGGCACCTGGCCCACTGCATGGCGGCGATGCCACCCAGCGAGAGGTCCAGGGCGCCTGGCTGGCACGTACATTTGCCGGCCGTGCCTGGCTGGCCGTGGAACTGCACCGCGGCCCCGACGATGATGCCGAACTGGACGCCTTGCGCGCGCTGGGCGAACGCCACGGCTTGCCATGCGTCGCCAGCGGCGATGTGCACATGCATATCCGCAAGCGTCGCGCGTTGCACGACGTACTTACCGCCATCCGCATCAACACTCCGGTGGCCGAGGCTGGCCATGCCTTGTTCCCCAATGGCGAACGCCACCTGCGCAGGCGCGAGGTGCTGGGCCGCATCTATCCGCCCGACCTGCTGGCCGAATCCACGCACATCGCCGCACGTTGCCTGTTCCGCATGGATGACCTGAACTATGTCTATCCGCGCGAGCTGGTGCCCGAAGGCAGTACGCCCACCCAGCACCTGCGGAAACTCACCCAGGCGCACATGGGCGGCCGCTGGCCAAACGGCGTGCCCGGGCATATCGCCGCCACCATCGAGCGCGAACTGGCGCTGATCGCGAAGCTTGAATACGAAGCGTTCTTCCTGACCGTCTACGACATCGTCCGCTTCGCACGAAGCAAGGACATTTTATGCCAGGGCCGCGGCTCGGCCGCCAATTCGGTGGTGTGCTATTGCCTGGGCATCACTGAAGTAGACCCCGCCAGCGCCGGGCTGCTGTTCGAACGTTTCATTTCGGCCGAGCGCAAGGAACCGCCGGACATCGACGTCGACTTCGAGCACGAGCGGCGCGAGGAAGTGATCCAGTATATCTATGGCAAGTACGGTCGCGAACGGACGGCGCTGGCGGCCACGGTGATCACCTACCGCAGCAAGAGCGCCGCGCGCGATGTCGGCCGCGCGCTGGGCTTGAGCGAGGACCAGCTCGACCAGTTGAGCCACGCCTATTCCCACGCGCATGGCGACGTCGACATCGGCCTTCGCCTGCGCGAGCGCGGTTTCGACACCTCCAGCCGCACCATTCGCCAACTGGTAGGCCTGGTGGCGGAATTGCACGGCATGCCCCGGCATCTTTCCCAGCACGTGGGCGGTTTCGTCATCGCCGACCAGCCGCTTTATTCCCTGGTGCCGGTGGAGAACGCCGCCATGGACAACCGCACGGTGATCCAGTGGGACAAGGACGACCTGGAATCCATGCGCCTGCTGAAAGTCGACTGCCTGGCCCTTGGCATGCTCACGTGCCTGCGCAAATGCCTGGACCTCCTGCGCGAACACCGTGGCGTCGTTTACGAGCGCCTGGCCGATATTCCCATCGGGGATGAAGCCACCTACCGCATGATCTGCGCCGCCGACACCGTGGGTGTGTTCCAGATCGAATCGCGTGCGCAGATGAGCATGCTGCCGCGGCTTAAGCCCAAGGTTTACTACGACCTGGTGGTGCAGGTGGCCATCGTACGCCCCGGACCGATCCAGGGTGGCATGGTGCACCCTTACCTCAAACGCCGCTCGGGCGAGGAAGCACTGGACTACCCTTCCGATGAAGTCCGCGAGGTACTCAAAAATACCTTGGGCGTGCCGATCTTCCAGGAACAGGTGATGCGCCTGTTGATGGTGGCGGCCAACTTCAGTGCAGGCGAGGCCGACCAGCTGCGACGTTCGATGGCGGCGTGGAAGCGCACCGGTGGCCTGGAACACTTCGAGCAGCGCATCTTCGAGGGCTTTGCCAAAAACGGATATTCCCCGGAGTACGCCGCGCGGATCTACAGCCAGATCCAGGGCTTTGGCAGCTATGGTTTTCCCGAGTCGCACGCGGCCGGTTTCGCCTTGCTGGCGTATACCTCCTCGTACATCAAATGCCACCACCCGGAAGTGTTCACCTGTGCGCTGCTCAACAGCCAGCCGATGGGCTTTTATGCACCGGCACAGTTGGTGCAGGATCTTCGCCAACAGGGTTTCGAGGTACGGCCACCGGACGTCACCGCCAGTACGTGGGATTGCAGCCTTGAGCAGGTTCACGCACGCGATGCCGGCAACCGGAAGGCGAAGCTTGCCTTGCGCCTGGGCTTGCGCATGATCGCTGGGCTTTCTTCCGAGGTGGCCCAGCGGGTGAGCGATGCGCGCATGCAGGCCCCCTTCAGCGACCTCGATGACCTCTGCCGGCGCGCGGCCCTGGGCCGCGGCGAACGCGAGCGGCTGGCCGATGCCGGCGCACTGCGCATGCTCAGCGGCCATCGCCACCGCGCCCGCTGGGAAAGCGCCGGCATCGAACGCGACCTTCCGATGCTCGGCACCACCGGCGAGGAACGCGCGATCCTGCGACCGCCGACCGTGGCGGAAACCGTGTTCACCGACTATGCCACGCAAGGCCTCTCGCTCACGGCCCATCCCTTGAGCCTGGTGCGCAAGCAACTGCGCCGCCGCCGCACCTGCGTGGCCAGCCAGCTACCGTCGATGGAACATGGGCAGTGGATCCGCCATGCCGGGCTGGTCACGGTGCGCCAGCGACCGGCAACAGCCAGCGGCATTACCTTCCTCACCCTCGAGGATGAGACCGGCCAGGTCAATGTAGTGGTGCGCCGCGACATCGCCGAGCGGCAGCGCGAGGTATTTCTTGGGGCGGTATTGATGGCCGTGGACGGTGAGCTGCAAGCAGTGGAAGGCGTACGCCATCTCATTGCAAGGCGGTTACACGATTATGGCGACCTGCTGCCCGGATTCGCTTCGGTGTCCCGCGACTTTCATTGAGACGGAATTTGACGCACTGCAGCGAAACCGGTCACGACCGATTCACGGAAAACTTTGCGTAATGGGAAGCGGCCGTTCCCGGTCTTGGATTTATCCACAGGACGATGCGCGTTCGCGCCAACGCATCCTTGCCACCCCATCCGGCGCTTACCATCGAGGGTAAACCACCATGCGTAACAAGATCTGTCTTTCGCTGATGCTCTGCGGCCTTACTGCCACCGGCATGGCCATGGCGCAGCAGTCCACGCCCACCAGCAGCGGCACGTCGGGATCCATGAGTTCGGGTTCGATGTCGAATGATTCGATGAAGAGCGGCTCGAGCATGTCGAACGATTCGATGGCCCATAGCTCCACCGCCGCAGGCGGCAAGAAAATGCACCACAAGAAAAAGGCCGCCTCGTCCAGCGATACGCCGGCCGCAAGCAGCACCTCGAAGTAAGCCAACCGTGGCTGACCGAAAAGGCGCCTTCAGGCGCCTTTTCCATGCCTGGTGGACGGGAAATCAAGTAGGCTTCTGCGCTTCCCAAGCTGTTTCGGATGACCCATGAAGCGCCTGCCCGTCATTGTCGCCATGGCCCTGCTCGCCACGGCCTGCCACCGCCACGCGACGCGCGAAGACACCACCCCGGCTGCCCCGCCGCCGGCACCTGCCCCGACGACCGCCGCGCCGGCCCCAGTGGCGGCGCCTGCGCCCGCCACGCCAGCGGTCGCGGCCCCCGCGCCCGGCGATACCCACATGACCCTGGTCGCCAGGCGCGGCGACATCGCCCTGGACAACGTCAAGTGCGGTGAATTCGTCTCACGCATCAACCGCGATTCAAAAACCCATACGGCTGAGATCCAGACCATGCTCACGTGGCTCTTCGGCTATGCCAGCGCCAGGAACGGCATCGGCACCATCCGCACCAGTGCGGCCGGCCCCTTCGTGGACGAACTCACCGCCGACTGCCAGACCGATCCTTCGCAGCCCTTGTTGCCGGTGGCGGTGAAGGCCGCGGCGATCGCCGTAAACGCCCCGATCTCCGACGGCCGCTGACACGATGCGCCTGGCCTGCCTTGCCGCGGTACTGCTTGCCGCCATCTCAATCGTCCTTCCCCGCCCCGTCGATGCGGCGGACCTGCCCATCTACGACTACCAGGTGGTACATGCGTATCCGCACGATGCCGGCGCCTTCACCGAGGGCCTGTTCTACAAGGATGGATTCCTCTACGAAAGCACCGGCCTTGCCGGGCATTCGACGATACGCAAGGTAGACCTTGCCACGGGCGAGGTCATCCGCAGCGTGCAAGTACCCTCGAAGTATTTCGGCGAGGGTATCGTCGACTGGGGCAAGGAACTGATCAGCCTCACCTACCAGACGGAAGTGGGCTTCGTCCGCGACTTCGACACCTTCGCGGTGAAGAAGGAATTCCACTATGTGGGCGAAGGCTGGGCCCTCACCCGGGACGACAAGCACATCTACATGAGCGACGGCACGGCGGACATCCGCGTGCTGAACCCCACCACCCTCAACGAAGAGCGCCGCATCCACGTCACCTTGAACGGCAGGCCCGTGACCTACGTCAACGAGCTTGAGTGGGTGAAGGGGCAGATCTACGC
Organism: Pinirhizobacter sp.; assembly: GCF_035317885.1. GTDB lineage: Bacteria > Pseudomonadota > Gammaproteobacteria > Xanthomonadales > Rhodanobacteraceae > Pinirhizobacter. The sequence goes on along the minus strand of NZ_DATHFX010000494.1, from coordinate 1,585 downwards.
CAACGTGTGGCAGACCACCTGGATCCTGCGCATCGATCCGGCCACCGGCAACGTGGTGGGCGTGATCGACCTGAAAGGCCTGAAGCCCGCCGATACCTCCGACGACACCGATGCGGTGGCCAACGGCATCGCCTACGACGGGAAGGGTGACCGTCTGTTCGTCACCGGCAAGAACTGGACGAAACTCTTCGAGATCCGCCTGAAGGAACGCCCGGCGGCTAAATGACCTCGATGCGCATGTCGCCCAGGGTCACCGCCTGGCCCCGGCGGACCTTGCACGTCTTGCGCAATTCCTGCACACCGTCCACCGAGACATCGCCGGAAGCCACGATTTTCTTGCCGGCACCGCCTGAGTCGCACAAGCCGGTGAGCTTCAACAGCAGGTTCAGCTCGACGTAATCGCCTTCTACTTCAAATTTGATCGTTTCCATCGGCACATCATAGCGCCCATCGGTAACAGTCACGCGACTGCGCTACGCTTGCCGGCATGATCGACTTGACCCCATGAGCCTGCGCGCCGCCCTGGTCCTTGCCGGAGGACAATCCATGCGCATGGGCCGTGACAAGGCCATGCTGCCCTGGCACGGGCGCCCGCTGCTGGACCACATGATCGGCCTGGCACGCGAGGCCGGCATCGACCATGTTTATGTCAGCGGCGATCGGCCCGGCTATCGGTCGATCCCCGATCTTGAACCTGGGCTTGGACCCCTGGGCGGCCTCGCCAGCGCCGCGGCCGCGCTACCGGACGGCCGCCTGCTGGTGCTTGCCGTGGACATGCCGCGGCTCACACCCGGCCTGCTGCGCGCGCTGATGGACGATGACACCCACTGGCGCGCCAATGATAGTTGCGTGTGCCACGAGGGTGCGCCCCTGCCGATGGCGCTGGAACTGCGCAGCGACACGCGCGCGGCGATGGCCGATTGCCTGGCAACGGGTGGCCGCGGAGCATCGATACGCGCACTGCAACAGCGCATCGGCACACATGTGCTGGCAACGACGCCCGCCATCGAGCTGATGCTTGCCAACGGCAACACCCCGGCCGACTGGGAGGCCCTGTCGTCATGAAGATCCAGCTCCAGGAGCAATCGCTGCGGCTACGTGTGGACGAAGACGAGTTCAAAGCCCTGCTCGAAGGCACCGTAGTCGATGCGATCACGACGGTCGGGCGTGTTTTCCGCCTGGCTTTCAGACTGGCGCCTGGCGATGTCGCGGCCATCGACGGAACTGCGTCCGCCTGCACCATCACCCTGCCCCGGCAGGACATCGCCGCGCTGGCCTCGCGCTTGCCCAGCCGTGACGGCCTGTCGTTCGACATCGACGGGCTGGCCGTGCTGTTCGACGTGGACGTGCGCGACAGCGTGCGCCGTCGTCGTCAGCGCGACCGCGGCTGAGTACGCCGCACCCGCTGACCGCCTGAGTACACCACGTGGCGGCCCGGGCGGGCGAAGCCCACCAGGGTTACCTCGCAACTCTTCGCCAGCTGCACGGCCAGCGCCGTGGGCGCGGATATCGCCACCAGTATGGCGATACGCGCCGACGCTGCCTTGGTCACCATCTCGTAGCTGGCACGGCTGGTCACTACGGC